>JANYHX010000192.1 GCA_025362155.1 Gallionella sp.
CGGCGCCATCGGGATCAACAAGCTTACCAAAGTTTCGCTGCTCGATAATTCGCCCCTGGTGGAGTTGTTGGAAAAGATGTTGCCCTGTGAAAAAATTCAGCAGAGTATCGACACCGGGTTGCTGCACGCATTAAGTATTACCGCATCCGGCTATGGTTCGGGACAATCAGTGACTTTTTATCAGGGCGCGAAGCAGATCACTCCGTGGAAGCGCACAGGCAGAGCAGGTGTACCTACACAGATCGAGATTAATCATTTGTTGGCTTCTTCTTCGCTGCCTTTTATTTTTCCGGCAACCTTGATACATCGTGAATATTTTGGTGATGGTTCAATGCGACAGATCGCGCCGCTCAGCCCGGCGTTACACCTCGGCGCGACCAGCATAATGGTGATAGGAGTCACTTCAAGCGAAACTGCCAGCCGTGCCGAACGCACTGATATCAGTGAATATCCTACCCTTGCGCAAATCGCTGGGCATGCACTGAATAGTATATTTCTCGACAGCATGGAAGTTGATCTGGAGCGGCTAAAAAAAATAAACGACCTAGTCGACATAATGCCAAATGAAGTACGTGAACGTACCAATCTTAAAAAAGTAGATGTATTGGTCGTATCGCCCAGCCAGCCTCTCGAAAAAATTGCCGAGCGCTACACGGCAGAATTACCCTGGACGATACGCCTGTTGCTGCGTTTAATTGGCGTAAGGCATCGCAGCGGCGGGACGCTGGTGAGCTACCTGTTGTCCGAAAAAAAGTTCTGCCGGGCATTGATTGATCTGGGTTATCAAGATGCTTTAAAACGGCGCGCAGAAATCACCGATTTTCTTGATGTAAAATTACGTCAGCATGCTTGAAATGGCCGGATGACAACAAGGACGGTCAGCGTGCGTACCTGGCAGTTGCTGAATTTATTGGCGGACGGTGAATTTCATTCCGGCGAGGTGTTGGCAAAGCAGTTGGGTTTATCACGAGCCAGCGTATTTAACGCATTGACTGATGTTGCGGACTGCGGGGCCGTGTTGCAACGAATCCGTGGGCGCGGTTATCGCTTGGCACGGCCATGGCAACCCTTGGTAAAAAGCGAAGTCGTGCATTGGCTGGGCAAGGATGCAACGCAATTTGATATTGAGATATTGCCGCAAGCTGCGTCCAGCAATACCTTGTTATTGCAGCGTGCCGCTTTGGCTATTGCTAACGGAGGCGCGCGGAGTGGCAGTGTGGTGGCCGTAGAATTGCAGACTGCAGGCCGTGGACGCAGAGGACGAATTTGGCATTCGGGCTTGGGTACCGCGCTGACTTTTTCCTTGTTATGGCGCTTTGATTGCGGGCTGAATGCCTTGTCGGGATTGAGCCTGGCAGTAGGTGTGGCAATAGCTCGCGCGCTGAACAAGCTGGGCGCGCAGGGCGTGCAGTTGAAATGGCCCAATGATATTTTGACCCCGCAGGGAAAATTAGCCGGGATATTGATGGAGGCGCAAGGAGATATGCTCGGCCCCAGCGCGGTGGTAATTGGCATCGGCCTGAATTGCACCTTGCCTGCCAGCCTGATGCCGCAGATCGGTCAGGCTGCATGTGCACTGGATGAATTATGTGTAGCCATGCCCACGCGCAGCCAACTATTGGCGGTGTTGTTACAGGAATTGGCGCAGATGCTGCAACAATTTACACAAGATGGATTTGCCGCATTGCGCGAAGAGTGGCAGCAATATCATATTCACCAAGACCGGACGATTGAGTTGCAAATGGCGGACGGGCAGACTGTAAATGGCATTGCGCGTGGCGTCACGCTTAACGGAGAGCTGTGCCTGGAAACCACACAAGGAATGCGGTATTTCAATTCCGGAGAAGTGGGAGTGCCACGATGAAGCTCTTGATTGATGCAGGAAACACACGCATCAAATGGGCATTGGTGAACGACGCGACCGAGTGGCTTTGCAGCGGCGTTTTGCCGACCGCGCAGGCGGATAAATTGGCGCAGCATATTGCCGATCACTTCGACAAGTATGAAACAGGCTTGCAGGACATACAACAAATTTGGGTGAGCAATGTTGCGGGTGATGGTATCGCACAGCATATTTGCAATATCGGCGTTGGGAAGTCTACTCAAGTTCATTTTGTCGCCGCCAGAGAGATTCAGTGCGGCGTGCACAATGGCTATTCCCAGGGCTCTCAGCTGGGTAGTGACCGGTGGGCGGCATTGATTGCGGCATGGCATGGAGTGCAAGGGAAATGCCTGGTAGTAAATAGCGGTACGGCGACGACGATAGATACCTTGTCTGAGCAAGGCGAATTTTTGGGTGGAATAATTTTGCCGGGAGTAGAACTAATGCAGCGCAATTTGGTTGCCGCAACCCAGTTAAAATTTACTGAAGGCCAGTTGGAATTGACGCAGGGGGAATACGTGCCTTTTCCGCTGACCAGCGCAGACGCGTTATACAGCGGCGCGATTCAAGC
>JANYHX010000194.1 GCA_025362155.1 Gallionella sp.
GGAAGACAAAATCGAGCAACTGCGGTATGTTCAGGATGATTCCGCACTGGATATCGTGGACGAAATAGCGGCGCTGTCGAAAAAGAGCGAAGCATTGACCAAGGACGTGTATGCCAAACTCACACCATGGCAAATCTCCCAGGTATCACGGCATCCGCACCGTCCTTATACGCTGGATTACATCGAGCACCTGTTCACTGATTTTGAAGAATTGCATGGCGACCGTTGCTTTGGCGATGACAAGGCGATTGTGGCCGGATTGGCGCGCTTCAACGGCCAAAGCGTGATGGTGATCGGCCATCAAAAAGGCCGCGACACCAAGGAAAAAATCCTGCGCAATTTCGGCATGCCGCGCCCTGAAGGTTATCGCAAGGCCATGCGCCTGATGCGCTTGGCGGAAAAATTTGGCATTCCCATCATGACTTTTATCGACACGCCCGGTGCCTATCCCGGCGTGAACGCGGAAGAGCGCGGCCAGTCCGAAGCGATCGGGCGCAATCTGTATGAGATGAGCGAACTGCGCGTGCCTATTGTCTGCACCGTGATAGGTGAGGGTGGTTCAGGCGGCGCACTGGCGATTGCCGTCGGCGACGTGCTGCTGATGCTGCAATACAGCACCTACTCGGTGATCTCGCCGGAAGGTTGTGCGTCGATTTTATGGAAGAGCGCGGAAAAAGCACCGGATGCCGCAGAAACTTTAGGTATCACCGCTACACGCTTGAAAACATTAGGACTGGTGGACAAGATTATCAACGAACCGTTGGGCGGCGCGCATCGCGATTATGCGATGACCATGCAGAATGTGAAAAAGGCTTTGCAAGAGGCGCTGAAAACCGTCCAAGGCAAACCGACTGTAAATTTGATGCAGGATCGTTTCAATCGCTTGATGAGTTATGGCAAATTCAAGGAAGTCGAGCTCAGCTAACTTCACTGACCGGGTGGCCGCGCAAATCGCGCCGCTGCTTCCTGCACACAGTTCCATTCTGATTGGTTTAAGCGGCGGAGTAGACTCGGTGGTATTGCTGCATATGTTGCATACCCTCGCCGAACGATTCTGCTGGAAACTCTCCGCAGTGCATGTCCATCATGGCATCAGCCCGCATGCCGATGCGTGGGCAAGCTTCTGCGCTGACTTGTGTACCACCCATCATATTCCCTTACAGATCGAGAAAGTCGATATCACGCCGTTGCGCGCCCAGGGCATTGAAGCGGCAGCGCGGCAATTACGCCATGCGGCCTTTGCCAAGCAGCTGTGCGACTTTGTGGCCTTAGCGCACCACGCCGACGATCAAGCGGAAACGCTGTTATTACAGTTGTTGCGCGGCGCAGGGGTGCGCGGCGCGAGTGCCATGGCACTGCATTCCCAGCGTGCAGGTTTGCCTAATGTATTGCGACCGCTGTTGCACTTCTCGCGCCAGGAAGTTCTCGATTACGCCGCCGCGCATGAATTGCAGTGGAAAGAGGACGAAAGCAATGCCGACGACAATTACCCGCGCAACTTTTTGCGCCATCGTGTGCTACCCTTGCTGGGGGAAAAATTTCCCGCTTATCGCGACACATTGGCACGCAGCGCACAGCATTTTGCCGAGGCCAGTGGCTTGCTGAATGAATTGGCGCAACTGGATGCTGCCCAGGCAATCGAAGGTGAAACACTGGCCGTTGCTACTTTGCAGGCATTGAGCTTGCCGCGAGCAAAAAACCTGCTGCGTTATTTTCTGCATGGTCGCGGCGCGCCGATGCCACAAACCGTGCAACTGGACGATATGTTGCAGCAACTGTGCCATGCGCGGCAAGATGCAGTCGTATGCATTGTCTACAGTGGCTGGCAACTGCGCCGCTATCAGGGCAAGGTCTATGCACTGCGCGTATTGGGCGAGTTTGACAGTAAGCTGATCCTGCCATGGCACGGAGAAGCCGAACTGGCTTGGCCTGCGCTGAATGCGCGCTTGCAATTTAAGCCATCTCAAGCAGTTGGCATCAGTGTGGCGAAATTACAGCGTGCGTCCGTGAACATACGCCTGCGGCACGGCGGCGAAGCTTTGCGTCCCCATCCCAATGCGACGACGCGCACGGTGAAGAATCTGCTGCAAGAACACCATGTCCCGCCTTGGCAACGCCAGCGTTTGCCGTTGCTATATTGCGGCA
>JANYHX010000222.1 GCA_025362155.1 Gallionella sp.
GCTTGAAGACGGCAGCTATGAACTGCGCATCCCTTACTTCGACCCGCGCGAACTGGTGATGGACATTCTCAAACATGGCGCTGATGTTGAGGTCATCTCACCAGAAAGCCTGCGAAATGCCGTAGCGGAACATCTGCAAAATGCGCTGGGGCGCTACAGATAAATAGCAATGGCAGGCTCAAGGGTGTTAGCATGGCCTATATGAATGACAAACCCGAAACACAATTTTTTGCGCATGTCCGTCCAGATAAAAATGGTGAGTGGCATGAGCATTTTTTAGATGAACATCTGCGCAGCGTAGCAGTAATAGCTGCTGACTTTGCGGCTGATTTTGAATCCGCTGATTGGGCGAGCGTCGCAGGTCTGTGGCACGACCTAGGAAAATACAGTAACGAGTTTCAGCAATATATCAGGTCGGTCAGCGGCTATGATGCGCACATCGAAGCCCCTGGTCGGGTTGATCATTCCACAGCAGGTGCAATCCATGCGATGCGGCAGTTCGGCGCGCATGGCCGCATTTTGGCGTATCTGATTGCCGGGCATCATGCCGGACTGCCGGATTGGTCTGTGGCGGATACTGGAGCTAAAGCGCTTTCCAGTCGATTGGGCGCAGCGCAAGATTATTTGCTAGACCGCATTCCAGCACAGGCCATCCCAGCAAAAATATTTACTCAAGCCAAACCCACCACCCGACCACGCGGCGATTCAGCAGCGTTGCACCTGTGGCTGCGCATGTTGTTCTCCTGTTTGATAGATGCAGATCGTCTCGACACCGAAACCTTCATGGATGGAGCCCGCTCTGACTATGGAGATATAGCCGATTTAGTCGCTGGCTTCGATAAATACATGGCGGCTCTAGCAGCAAGTGCGGACAACACACCAGTCAATACCATCCGTGCCGACATCCTGCGCCAGTGCCTTGAGAAAGCCGCACTTGCTCCGGGACTGTTTTCACTTACCGTGCCCACCGGGGGCGGCAAAACTTTATCAGGCATGGCCTTCGCCTTGCGGCATGCTGTGCAGCACAAAAAGCAGCGCATCATTTACGTCATTCCTTACACCAGCATCATCGAACAGACGGCTGGCATCTTCCGCGACATATTTGGTGGCAACGTGGTCGAGCATCATGCCAACCTTGACCCGGACAAGGAGGATGCACGCTCCCATCTGGCGACGGAGAACTGGGATGCACCGATCATCGTCACCACCAACGTCCAGTTTTTTGAATCGCTGTTCGCCGCACGCACCAGCCGTTGCCGTAAATTGCACAACATCGTCAATAGCGTGGTAGTGCTGGATGAGGCGCAGTTATTGCCGCCGGAGTTCTTACAACCGATTGCCGATGTGATGAACCAGCTGGCAACCCATTACGGGGTGACGTTCGTGCTTTCCACTGCCACCCAGCCTGCGCTCGGTTCGTTTCAATCGTTTGGCGGACAGCCTTTTCGCGGCCTGGATGACGTGCGCGAAATCATGGATGACCCGGATGCTTTGTATCAGGCATTGCAGCGGGTGGAAGTTAGTGTACCAAATGATCTGCAAACACCACGTGATTGGCAGAGTATCGCTGATGAACTGATCCAGAATCCGACAGTGTTGTGCATCGTCAGTCGCCGCGATGACGCGCGCGAACTGCACCGCCTGATGACCGCCAAGGAAGATGGCAAAGACACGCTGCATCTATCCGCGCTGATGTGCGGCGAGCACCGCAGCAAAGTCATTGCCGACATCAAGGCACGCTTGAAGCGCAACGAACCGGTGCGCGTTATCAGCACCCAACTGGTGGAAGCCGGTGTGGATGTGGACTTTCCCGTGGTGTATCGCGCCTTGGCTGGACTGGATTCGATTGCGCAGGCGGCGGGACGCTGCAACCGTGAAGGCAAACTAAAAGATGCTGAAGGAATTCCCATTAAGGGGCAAGTTGTGATTTTTGTGTCGCCGAAACCTGCGCCATCTGGGCCGTTACTGCAAGCAGCTCAAGCGACGAAGAGCTTGCTGTCTGGATATAAAGGAGATGTGCTGGAACGAAGCCTTTCTAAAAGATTTTTTGAAAAGTTCTTTTCGGATGCACGATCACTCGACAAACGAGGCAAGTCCAATAAAACGATTACTGAGTTGCTCTACACAGATGCAGATAAAGGTGAGATTCAATTTCGAACTGCTTCCGATGAATTCAAGTTGATAGACGACAGTGCCTACCAGACCATATTGGTGCGCTATGGAGACAACGACATATTGCTCGGCAAGCTGGAAAAAGAAGGTCCGCAACGCTGGCTGATGCGTAAACTGCAACGCTATTCGGTGAACCTGCCCAAGCGGCAGTTCATGCAGCTTGAAGCAAGTGGCGATGTACGCCAGATATGGCCGGGCATTTATGCGCAAGTGGGCAATGCGCTTTATGATGATGCCCTTGGTGTAGTGACGGACGGCAACATCACCCCGGACGATTTAACTGTGTAGCAACAATCCGTCATTCCCGCGCAGGCGGGAATCCAGCGATTTAATCAAACTGGGTTCCCGCTTTCGCGGGAACGACGAAAACAGCACTTTGCAGGAAGGAAAACATGAAGACCTATTGCTTGGAAGTATCCGGCGACTTCGCCTGCTTCACCCGGCCTGAAATGAAGGTCGAGCGCGTCAGCTATGACGTGATGACGCCCTCCGCTGCCCGCGCCGTGTTCGAGGCCATCTTATGGAAACCTGCAATTCGCTGGCAAGTCACCAAAATCGAGGTATTGAAACCGATCAAGTGGATCACCTTGCGTCGTAACGAAGTGGGCGCAGTGGTTTCATCGCGCAATGTGCAATCCGCCATGAACAGCGGCAGCGGCGACCTTGGCATGTACATCGAAGACGAACGCCAGCAGCGCGCCGGATTATTCCTGCGCGATGTCGCCTACCGTATTCACGCGGGCTTTGAAATGCAAGATGCCGCAAAACACAAACCCAACTTTCCACATCTCGCCAAACATCGCATCAACGATGCCGACGAACAGCGTGCCGCCGATGAAGCGAACATCCCCGCCAAATTCCTTAACATGTTCGAGCGCCGCGCAAGCAAAGGCCAGTGCGTGAACCAGCCCTATTTGGGTTGCCGCGAATTTGCCGCCAGCTTTCGCTTGGTCAAAGATGTTGTTGCCGAACCCGCACCGATAGCCGAAACACTCGACCTGGGCTGGATGCTGCACGACATGGATTACAGCAACCTCGCCAGCCCCAGCCCGCGCTTCTTCCGCGCCGGGTTAAAAAACGGCGTGCTGGATTTAGCCAATGTGGAGGTGCGGGGATGATTCTTCAGGCGCTATGCGATTACTACGAACGCAAGCCGGACTTGCCTCGTCTGGGCTTTGAAACCAAGGCCATTCCCTTTGTGATCGAAATCAATTCAGCCGGACAGTTGGTGCAAATTGAAGACACACGAACACTCGAAGGAAAAAAGAAAATTGCCCGCAATTTTCTGATGCCGCAAGGCGTGAAAAAAACTTCCGGGGTTGCTGCAAACCTGCTGTGGGATAACGCTGAATATGTGCTGGGCGTAACCAGCTCTGGCAAACCGGATCGGGTACAGGAACAACATGCGGCATTCTTGGCAAAGCTAGATGCGTTGGCCGACAAAACCGACGATGCCGGATTGAAGGCGGTGCGTACCTTTTTGCAAGCGCCTGACAAAGCGAGATTGGAAGGTGATCCGCTTTGGCCGGAAATATTGGAAACCAGTCCAGCAATGACATTCCGCCTCAATGGCGATCTTGAACTGGTTTGCCAACGACAAGCCGTCAGAACCGTTCTGGAAAATGCCGACACCGAAG
>JANYHX010000265.1 GCA_025362155.1 Gallionella sp.
AACATCAACAACCCGGACGGTAACTTGCTAGGAGACGGCGTGTGGGGCGATAACGTTGACAAACCCCAAACGCAGCTCAATTTGATGCTGGATATCCGCGACGCGGGTAAGATTCTGGAACGCTTTGGCTATCCCAATACCGTTAAGGGAGGGGATGGCAGGCTGACAGCTAATTTGTCCTGGGCCGGCAATCCGAATGACTTCAGTTATGCTACCTTGAAGGGCACCCTCAAGCTGAATACCGATAAGGGACGCTTCCTGAAAATGGATCAGGGAGCGGGCAAATTACTCAGTGTGCTGAGCCTGCAAGACTTGCCCCGACATATCGCACTGGGTTTTACCGATGTGTTCAGCGAAGGGTTCCAGTTCGACAATATCAATGGCAATGCCAGTATTAAAGACGGTGTCATTGATACTCAGGATTTTCGCATTGTCGGTTCATCTGCCAAAGTGACCCTGAAAGGCAATGTTGATTTGTCTCATGAAACGCAAAATTTACGCGTGCGGATAATACCCTCCGTAGGAGACAGCGTCTCGCTCATCGGCATATTTGCTATCAGCCCGCCGGTGGGACTAGGCCTGCTCCTCGGCAATACCTTATTGGGTAATCCGCTCGATAAGTTGGTGTCATTTGAATACAATGTCACCGGGACGTGGAACGACCCTAAAGTAGTCAAGGTTGGCCGAGGCCAGAAATAATTCAATACTCGAAACTTGAACAGGAAAAAATAATGTCTCCAGGTAACACTCAACAATTCAAGGTAGCGGCCATTCAAATGGCGTCTGGCCCCAATGTCGCGGGCAATTTAAGCGAAGCGCGGCGACTTATTGCCAAGGCCGCCGAACAAGGCGCGCGCCTGGTGGTGCTGCCGGAATTTTTCGCCATCATGGGCATGACCGATCAGGATAAGGTGAAGGTGCGCGAACAGCCTGGGAAAGGCCCGATTCAAGCCTTCCTCAGCGAAGCCGCACGCCAGCATAAAATCTGGCTGGTGGGCGGCTCAATTCCGCTCGCGGCCAGTGCGCCAAATAAAGTGCTGAACAGCTGTCTGGTGTTCGATGAAAACGGTAAACAGGTGGCGCGTTATGACAAGATGCATTTGTTTAATCTGGAATTGGGCAATGAAAATTATCATGAAGCAAAAACCATAGAGCCGGGCGACCAAGTGGTAGTGGTGGATAGCCCATTCGGGCGCATAGGCTTGGCGATTTGTTATGACTTGCGTTTTCCTGAGCTTTTTCGTGCGATGGAAAATGTGGACATCATCGTGCTGCCGTCCGCGTTCACCGAGACTACTGGCAAGATGCACTGGGAAGTATTGGTGCGCGCGCGTGCCGTTGAAAATCTCGCCTATGTCATCGCCGCGGCGCAGGGCGGCTATCATATCAACGGACGCGAAACCCACGGCAACAGCATGATCGTTGACCCCTGGGGGCGCGTGCTGGATCGTTTGCCGCGCGGCTCGGGCGTGGTTATTGCCGAAATGAATCCTTCCTATCAAGCCAGTTTGCGCACCAGCCTGCCCGCGCTGACCCATCGCATTTTATACATGGCCACATAAATTTCGCGCAGCCGATAGGGGCTGCGCGGGGTATGACATCCTCATGTACTATGGATGCATATCTGCCAGGCTTCCGACTTCCGAGATGTCGCTTGCCCGCTACGAAAAACTTATTCCGGATGCAAAGGAAAAAATTGTGAACAATCCCATACAAATAAATCAGACCGTCGATACCTTATTTGCCACCGCGCAGCAATCATTGCTGGTGCCTTATTCCATTGAAGCCGGCCATTTCGAACAGGTATTTTCCAGCATGATGGCGCACCGCCTCGACTATGCCGACCTGTATTTCCAGTACAGCCGCGCCGAGAGTTGGTCGCTGGAAGAAGGCATCGTCAAATCCGGCAGCTTCAATATCGACCAGGGTGTCGGGGTACGCGCGGTGAGCGGCGAAAAAACTGCCTTCGCTTACTCCGATGACATCAGCCTGAACGCACTGGAAAGCGCGGCACAAGCCACGCGCGGGATTGCCCGGCAGGGCGGTACCCAATCCGTGCCCATGCTGCGTCAAGGTTCGCGACGCGAAATCTATCTGCCGCATGACCCAATCGCCAGCCTCAAGGATGCCGACAAAGTCGCGTTGCTGGAACGCCTCGAAGGTTATGCGCGTGCGCTTGATCCGCGTGTGGTGCAGGTGATGGCCGGGCTGGCCGGTGAATATGAAGTGGTGATGGTGGCGCGCAGCGATGGCTTGATGAATGCCGACATCCGCCCACTGGTGCGGCTGTCGGTGACTGTCATCATCGAGAGCAACGGCAAGCGTGAGCAAGGTTCGGCAGGCGGTGGTGGGCGTTTCGATTATGCGCATTTCGACGATGAAATGTTGCGCCGTTATGCTGCGCAAGCCGTGCATCAGGCAGTAACTAATCTGGAGGCCGCCCCCGCCCCGGCGGGCAACATGACTGTAGTGCTGGGGAATGGCTGGCCGGGCATTTTGCTGCACGAGGCGATCGGCCACGGCCTGGAAGGTGACTTCAACCGCAAGGGTAGTTCGGCATTCTCCGGTCGGGTCGGCGAACGTGTCGCGGCGGAAGGCGTGACCGTGGTGGATGACGGCACACTGGCCAGTCGGCGCGGCTCGATACAAATGGACGATGAAGGCAATGCCACGCAATGCACCACGCTGATCGAAAACGGCATCCTCAAAGGCTATTTGCAGGACACCCTCAATGCGCGGCTGATGGGTGTGCCGGTCACCGGTAATGCACGCCGCGAATCCTATGCACACATCCCGATGCCGCGCATGACCAATACCTATATGCTCAACGGCAACAAAGACCCAAAAGAAATCATCGCCTCGGTGAAGCATGGCCTATACGCGGTGAATTTCGGCGGCGGACAAGTAGACATCACCAACGGCAAATTCGTGTTCTCCACCGCCGAAGCCTACATGATCGAAGACGGCAAGATCACCCACCCGGTAAAAGGCGCGACACTGATCGGCAACGGCCCGGATGTATTGACCCGCATTTCGATGATAGGCAACGACATGGCGCTTGATCCCGGTGTTGGTACCTGCGGCAAGGAAGGGCAGAGCGTGCCTGTGGGCGTGGGGCAACCTACAGTGAGAATAGACGGGCTGACAGTGGGTGGAACGGCTTAGGGTTGAGGTTGATTTATAGGTGCTTGGAATTTAGTCGGAATACTATAGTGCTTCACTCGCAACTTATTGCACGCTTGATCAAGTAATTTGGGAGACTTTGTCATGGTGCTTTTATCAGAGAAATTAGGGTGTGCCATAATTTTACCTCCTTTTAAAACGGGGCTTCCCAACGCGAAGCCAAGATTGCACACCCCGAAGGTGCCTTTCCCGGCATTTTTTAGGGTGTCTACTTAACGTTGGGCGTCATAGTCAGAGCCACAGGAGACCTCACCATGAATACTGAAGATTTGCGTACCGTTCAGGCGCCCTTGAAAGAA
>JANYHX010000310.1 GCA_025362155.1 Gallionella sp.
ATGCTGCGGATGTTTCCCCGCCACACAATCAAAAAATGCCTGTTGCAATTTGGTGGTAATGGGACCGCGCGAACCAATCCCGATGATGCGGCGGTCGAGTTCGCGTATGGGGGTTACTTCCGCCGCGGTTCCGGTAAAGAAAGCTTCGTCCGCGCAATATACTTCATCGCGGGTGATGCGCTTCTCGACAATTTCGATACCCGCCTCTTTGGCCAGCGTGAAGATGGAGTCGCGCGTGATACCTTCCAGGCAGGCAGTCAAGTCGGGCGTATAGAGCTTGCCCTTCTTGACGATAAAAATATTTTCGCCGGCGCCTTCTGCAACATAGCCGTCCACATCCAGCAACAGGGCTTCGTCGTAGTTGTCGTTATCCGCTTCCTGATGGGCCAATATCGAATTGGTATAGGTCGTGACTGACTTGGCGCGGCACATATTTACGTTAACGTGATGACGGGTAAAGCTGGACGTTTTGACGCGTATGCCTTTCTGCATGCCGTCATCCCCGAGGTATGCTCCCCAGGGCCACGCCGCGATTGCCACATGGGTAGATAGCGTCTTCGCGGCGATGCCCATGGCTTCCGAGCCATAAAAACAGATCGGACGGATGTAGCAGGATTCCAGTTTATTGGCGCGTACCACTTCAAGATGCGCGGCGTTAATGGTCTCCTTGTCATAGGGCATTTTCATCTGAAAAATGTGCGCGGAATTAAACAGCCGCTCGGTATGTTCCTGCAAACGGAAGATGGCCGTGCCTTTGGCGGCTTTGTAAGCGCGCAAGCCTTCGAACACGCCCATACCATAATGCAGCGTGTGGGTCAGCACGTGAGTGGTGGCATCGCGCCACGGCACGAGCTTGCCGTCATACCAGATAAAACCGTCGCGGTCGGACATCGACATATTGTGATCCCTTAATGATTGGGTGAAATGCAAAACGTGGATTCTAGCCTTTTCCGGCGGACTTATGAAGACGCTGCGATAAATTACCTGGCATGGTGCGATCGATTTTTCAAGTGGTTATTGGGTTATGATGAGAATATAAACGCCGTGCCTTAAATTCCAAGGCCTTAATTTATACGAAACCTGAAATTATAATAATGCAAAGAGTTCTCGAGAATATTGAAGCAAAGCCCTCAACCAAAGAGGACAAATTACAAAGGGATTTGTTGATCTTTGCGTGCGCCTTCATGAATGTGGCAGTGATGCTGTGGCTGGCGATTTATTGGATCATGGGTTTGCATTTTTCCACGAATGTTCCGCTGAGTTACCAGGTTATTTCAGTAGTTTCGCTGATACATTTTTTTAAAACCAAAAAGTTCGAAATATTCCGCTTTGTACAATTAAGCTTATTCCTGTTTGTTCCGTTCGTCATGCAATGGAGCATAGGCAGCTCAGTCACTGCCAGCGGTGTGATGCTGTGGGCGCTGCTTGCCCCGATAGGCGCATTGATCGTGTCGGGCTGGCGCGATTCTATTCCGTGGTTCATCGCCTATATTTTTATGACGGTGGTCTCCGGGTTTTTTGATTATTACCTGGGAAGCGGCACCGATAATGGCGTGGCGATGAAAACCATTGGTTTTTTCTTCGCGCTAAATTTTGCTGGCATGTCTTCCATTATTTATTTTCTGGTGCGCTACTTCGTCGTGGAGATGGAGAAAATAAAGAGCCAGCTTGATCAGCAGCATCAGTTATTGGCGGAAGAGCAAAACAAATCCGAACGCGTGTTACTTAACGTGCTGCCTAGCAATATCGCACAACGTTTGAAGAATACCCCCGGTTTGATTGCCGATGGGCATGCGGATGTGACAGTGATGTTTGCTGATTTGGTAAATTTTACGCAACTGACGGAATCCCTTTCACCCGAGCAAATGGTGAGTTTGCTCAATACTATATTCTCCGGCTTTGATCAGTTGTGTGAAAAATATAACGTGGAAAAGATCAAAACAATAGGCGATGCCTACATGGTGGTCGGCGGCCTGGATCGCGATAATTCAAATTACACCAACGACATTGCGGATATGGCTTTGGAGATGCGTAGTTTTGTGATTAACCATCCGGATATGTCACGATTTAATCTGGATATTCACACCGGTATAGCCACCGGGCCAGTGGTTGCCGGCGTGATCGGCACCAAGCGCTTCATCTATGATTTGTGGGGAGACACGGTGAACATTGCCAGTCGGCTCACCGCTGAGGCCGTTGCGGGGGTGATTCAGGTGGAAAAAACCACTTACAACCGCATTCGACACGACTACGCATTCGAGCCGCCCGCCACCCTCCATATCAAGGGCAAGGGCGAGATGGTGATGTATCGACTGACTGCACGCTTGAGTGGCAAAAATGCTGGCCAGTTCAGTGCCTCAGGAAGATACCGCGCCGTTCTTCCTACTGACGTTCACGAAAAGAATTCGCCATAATTTTTTCACTGCGCCGACTTCGACTTTGCCCTGTTCAATACGACATGGCGACAAATTATTAAGCCGCATTCGATGCTGGATCTGGCGCAAGGCACGATACAAAACGCGGGTTTGTTCGGAAAGTTCTGCGGGTATAAGACCCAGCTCGGCGGCCAGTTTGAGCAACGCCAGATTGCCGATGTTAACGGTCAATTGAGGATGTTGATGCCCATAGGCCAGCACCAGGTATTGCACCATGAATTCGATATCCACCATGCCGCCGCTGTCATGTTTGATATCAAACAGGTCGCTGTCATTGGGATGTCCATCGTGCATCTTTTGACGCATGGCCAGAATCTCCTTCCGCAATATGGCCAAATCGCGCGGCTTGCAAAGTACGGACTGGCGAATTTGCTCGAAGGCCGCGCCGACTTGCGTATCGCCCGCACTGAAGCGGGCGCGGGTCAATGCCTGATGTTCCCACACCCAGGCCTGGTTTTGCTGATATTCGGCGAATGCCGCCACCGAACTGACCAGCAAGCCGCTGGCCCCATCTGGACGCAAGCGTAAATCCGTTTCATATAACCGACCTGACGAGGTATAGCTGCTCAGCATGGTGTTGATACGTTGCGCCAGGCGCGCGTAATTTTCCTGTGCCTCGGGATGGTCATCGTCGTAAAGAAAAATCACATCGAGATCGGAAGCATAGCCCAGCTCTTTGCCGCCCAGCTTGCCGTACGAAATGATGGCAAATTTTGCATCGTTGCGATGGCGCTTGCGCAATGTCGCCCAGCTGAGCCTCAGCACATGGCGCAGGATTAAATCGGCCAGCGCACTCAAGTGATCGCTGAGTGTTTCCAGCGGCAGCAAGCCTTGCAAATCCATCGCCAGCAAATGAAAAGTTTGTTCCTGTTGCACATGGCGCAGCACATCCAGTTGGCGCTCGGTATCCTCTGCACAATTATCCAGGCGAGTTTGTAACTCCTGGTCAAGCTGCGACCACTGTGGCGGCTGATATATTTCGCGCGCTTCCAACAATTCATCCAGCAGAGCCGGATGCTGGGTCAGATATTCGCTCGCCCAACTGCTGGCGGCAACCAAGCGGGTCAAGCGTTGCAACACCTGCGGATACTCAGCCAAAAAGGCGAGATAGGCCGCGCGGCGGCTGACGCCTTCCAG
>JANYHX010000041.1 GCA_025362155.1 Gallionella sp.
CTTGCTGCGCAACCTTTCCTGCTCCCTTTCGCATCGCACCAATTTCTTGACTATCTTTACGTTCGAATCCAAAAAGATCATAGGCGTAGGCATGCTGCTCGTGATAATCAATAAGACCAACATATGGCGGGCTGGAAAATATACCGCGTATCTTTTGAGTTTTAACCATATTTGCAAGTGGCGAATGTTTGGCTTCGAGCGATGCAAGAATATCCATCGTTCTAGCATCGTCAGCAAGACATCCTTGTAGGGTATCAGTGCGCAACCTATCGAATTCTGTCACGCGCTTAATTGTGTCTTTACAATAGGTTTCCCACCAGCTGAGAATCGAGAAAATTGGCTTGCACACCTTTCCATGTTTTGCACAGTAATACGGTGCTGTTACTGGCTCCTTAAGCGTAGCGAGATCTGAATGTGTGGTTGCTCGGCAAGATCGTATTGTTCGGCTCAGCACCAATCCAATTAACATCTTTGAGCTGGGTTTTGCAATTTGTTTGACCAATGAAAATACAAAATCGATTTCATGGCGAATACAGCTTAAATACCATTTGCCAAGGAAATCATCTTGTTTGTCCTGACGCAGTTTAATTCCATATTCGTTTACCAATCGTTTATATTGTGGCAAGAATTCTGCTAATTTTTCTGCTCCATATCTGTCTTCATCAACCTCCTTGAGATGAACTCGCCTTTTGAAATCCGGGGAGGGGAAATATTTTGAATTGAATTTTGCAAGCTCGCCAGTTACTTTCTGATCAAATTCGATCGTGTGACTATCGGATAAATAATTTCTTAGAGCGGTCGTTATACGATCCATATCACGGGTTACATCAGCCAAATCAAATCGCGAAACCTTAATATTGGCAATCATGGCATTAAAGGCTGAAATATCAATCCCGATAGCATGAATACCTAATTCACTTGCCTCAACCATTGTTGTACCGCTACCGGAAAATGGGTCTAGTACAATGTCGCCAGGCTTGAAACAAGCTTCTTGCTTGAATTCGTCTAGATGGCCATCAAGAAAATATCCAACCAATTGCGGGATAAATTTGCCTTTATACGGATGTAATCGGTGGACATGCTTGGTAGTGTCTGCTTCTTTTAATTGATCGAAGGATAAGTGCCAGTTGAGATCATCGCCCAGTTGGGTTTTCCAGCTTGTTTCTCGGCGGCCAAGATAGGAATTGTAGTAATGCTGCAAATCCGTTTTGCTAACAAAGGTTGAACCATTGCTGCCCAATTTAGGAATTTTCCCGTATTGAATTAGGTAATTAGGGCGTTTCGTAACCAGTGTATCCTTGGAGATACTTATGGTTACTGGGGTTCAAACAGTTTTTAGTTGTGCGACCAACTTTTTGAATGGTCGCAAGTGTGTTTTTTGCGGTTCTTTCAAAACCGTGAAAACCGCACGAAGCTATGTTAAATGCATGCAGTGTGGCAAGCAAAAAAGCTTGAACAAGCTGCGTCGTGAAATTGCCATCTTGCAAGGATTTTACCAACAGCAACCCGCCTACCGGTTGGCCAGTAACTTGGGTGTGGATACCAAGACGGTGACGCGGGTCTATCAGCGATTGCGCATCGCATTGTTTCATACCGCTGAACTGGAAGGTGCCAAACTGTCCGGTGAGATCGAATTGGATGAGTCCTACTTCGGCGGAGTCCGTAAGGGGCAACGTGGTCGTGGTGCCAGGGGAAAAAGCATCGTATTCGGCCTGCTGGAGCGGGATGGCAGGGTGTACACCAAAGTGGTGGAGTCGGTCTCTGCAGAGACGCTCATGACTCATATCCAGGCGCACACCCGGAAGGGATCGGTCTACTACACCGATGCGTTTCGTGGGTATCAATCGCTGCAACGATATGGAAAACATATGGTGGTTAATCATTCCAAAGGCTTCGTGAGTAAAAAGACCAAAAACCATATCAATGGCATTGAAGGGTTTTGGAGTTATGCTAAACATATTCTGTACAACTATCGGGGCGTATCGAGGTATCACTTCCCAATGTATCTGAAAGAGATCGAATACCGTTATAATCATCGTCAGGAGAATGTTTTCAAACTCTTCCTGAAGATCTATTTTGGTTACGTTTCGCCCTAATTACCCAAAATAATGGCATGATATTTTTCAATACCGCACTTTTGCAATGGATATTTGCCACTGGAGCAGTTACGAATCGCTCCTGAATGGAAGGGCTATTTGATTACCTGATGCAAATCGCTTGAGTAGCGCGCCATGAGTTCGACGTAGTAGGCGGAGTTGGCGTGCAGCGAGGCGATCTCTTCTTCTGTCAAGGTTCTCAAGACTTTCCCCGGCGAGCCGACCACCAGCGAGTTGTCGGGAATGATCTTGCCTTCGGTGATCAGCGTGTTTGCGCCGATCAGGCAGTTCTTGCCGATGACGCTGTGATTGAGTATGGTGGCCTTGATGCCGATCAGGCTGCCTTCGCCGATGGTGCAACCATGCAATGTCACCTGATGGCCTACGGTGACGTTCGCAGCGACAGTGAGCGGCGTGCCGGGGTCGGTGTGCAGCACCGCACTGTCCTGGATGTTGCTGTTCGCGCCGATGTGGATGGGTTCGTTATCGCCGCGCAGCACGGCGTTGAACCACACGCTGACACTGTTTTCCAGGATCACCGAGCCGATGACCGAGGCACTTTCGGCGATGAAATGATTATCGCCGCGCAATTCTGGAATTCGTTCACCTAGACGGTAGAGCATGTAGTTTCCCCTCTCTCCTGACTCTCTCCCGCAAAGAACCCCTCTCCTCAATCCTCTCCCGCAAGCGGGAGAGGAGGCGAATGAGAAAGGCTATCTTCAATCCCTGCGCGAGTTTTAGGTTAATGCGGCAGCACCTGCCGCGGCGATCTGCCCGTCCTGGAACGAGCGCACGCCGCTGATCCCCAAGCCGCCCACGATCACGCCATCGATCTCCAGCGGCACACCGCCTTCGGCAGGGATCACACCGGGGAGAGCGAGGTGTATCAGCCGTCCGCTCATTACCGCATCTTCAGAGGTCTTGGTAGGACGCTGAAAGGCGACAGCCGCTTGCGCCTTCTGCAGCGCAGTTTCCACGCTGCCAAACTGGGTGTCGTGACTGCGTTGCAGGTAAAGCAGATGGCCGCCGTCATCCACTACGGCGATGACCACGCGCCATTTATTCTGTTGTGCCTCTGCTTCGGCCGCTGCCGCGACGCGCTTGGCATCTTCCAGCATGAGAACAGGTTTGCTTGCCATGATCATTGACTGCCCAGCGCAGAAAATATTTTGTCGCGTATGCTTTCCACCTGACCCACGCCGGGAATGTTAACGTACTTGGGCGCATGCGAATCTCCCGATTTCGCCCACGCGTTGTAGTATTCGACCAACGGCTGGGTTTGATCGTGATACACATCCAGGCGTTTGATCACAGTGCCTTCCACATCGTCGGGACGTTGCACCAGATATTCCCCGGTCACATCGTCTTTGCCCGCCACCTTGGGAGGATTGAACTCTACGTGGTATGTGCGCCCGGAAGCCGGATGCACACGACGGCCGCTCATGCGCTTGATGATTTCGTCATCCTTGACATCGATCTCCACCACGTAGTCGATAAAAATTCCCGCGTCTTTCAGCGACTGTGCTTGCGGGATGGTGCGCGGAAAACCGTCGAACAAAAATCCATTGGCGCAATCGGCGTCTTTGATGCGTTCTTTTACCAGGTTGATGATGATGTCGTCGGAGACCAGGCCTCCCGCATCTATCACCTTCTTGGCAGCGATTCCCAACGGTGTCCCAGCCTTGACCGCCGCGCGCAGCATGTCGCCGGTGGAGATTTGCGGGATGTTGAATTTTTCCTTGATGTAATTGGCCTGGGTGCCTTTGCCCGAGCCCGGTGCGCCTAACAGTATCAGTCTCATGTTTTTTCCTCTTTGTGCAATTTGTCAAAAGTTTGTCGTGCGATCTGCAGATCCTGTTCGGTATCCACCCCGCCGGGCGGGGCCTGTTCACTGATCACCACGCCGATCTTGTAGCCATGGTACAGCGCGCGCAATTGTTCCAGCGCTTCAAAGCGCTCCAGCGCGCAGGGGACAAGCTTGTTGTAGTCGCGCAAGAAGCCGGCGCGGTAAGCATAGATGCCTATATGGCGCAATACAGGTAAATCGGCGGGCAGCGGTTGTTGCTGGGCGAACACATCGCGTGGCCAGGGGATCGGTGCGCGGCTGAAATATAGCGCGTTGCCATTCTTGTCGAGCACTGTCTTGACGATGTTGGGATTGCGCATGGACGCTTCATCGTGGATCGCATGGCAAGCCGTGGCGATCGCACATTCAGGATGGCCGTGCAGATGTTCGGCAACGGCGCGTATCAGCGCGGGCGGCATCAGCGGTTCGTCGCCTTGTACGTTCACCACGATGGCGTCATCCGGCCAGCCCTGCTGTTCAACCACCTCGGCGATGCGATCCGTGCCGCTGGCATGGCTGCCTTTGGTCAGGCACGCCTTGAAGCCATGTTCATGCACCGCATTAGCGATCGCGTGATGGTCGGTTGCGATCCATATCTGTTGTGCACCGCTCTGTGCAGCCTGCTCGGCAACCCTTACCACCATGGGCTTACCGGCGATCGGTAGCAGAGGTTTGCCGTGCAATCGGGTCGAGGCGTGGCGTGCCGGAATGACTACGTGGAAACTTGTCATCAAAGCGCTTCGGCTTCTTCCGGGGTGAGCTTGCGCGCTTCATCGACCAGCATCACCGGAATATCGTCGTCGATCTTGAAGGCCAGCCGGTCAGCCTTGCAGATCAGTT
>JANYHX010000064.1 GCA_025362155.1 Gallionella sp.
AAGTAGTGTGGGGTGACCAGTGGGACAGGTTGCTTGCCAAGGATAAAAACGGCCTGTTGCAAAAGCGCATGCAGGAAGCAGTGGATGGCGAATATCAGGCCTATAAATCGCGGGATGGTGCTTACGTGCGCGAACACTTCTTCGGCAAATATCCTGAATTGCTGGAAATGGTCGCGGACATGACGGATCAGGAAATCTGGCATTTGAATCGCGGCGGACATGATGCCCCCAAGGTATTCGCTGCCTATGCGGCGGCCAGCAAACATACCGGCCAGCCCACCGTGATACTTGCCAAGACGGTAAAAGGTTACGGCATGGGTGAGGCGGGCGAAGGTCAGAACATCACCCATCAGCAAAAGAAAATGACCGGAGAAGTGTTGCTCAAATTCCGCGACCGTTTCAGCATTCCGTTGACCGACGAGCAGGTTGCCAGCCTGGATTTTTACCGCCCCGCCGAAGACAGCCTGGAGATGAGATATCTCAGGGAACGCGCGCAAGCCATGGGGGTGGTGCCGGAACGCAAGCCGGTCAATGAAGTATTGCAAATCCCCGCGCTGGAGGCGTTCGAGGTATTGCTGAAAGGCACCGAGGAACGCGAAATTTCGACCACCATGGCGTTCGTGCGCATGCTCGGAATCCTGGTTAAGGACAAAAACATCGGCAAGCAGGTAGTGCCCATCGTGCCGGATGAATCACGCACCTTCGGCATGGAAGGCTTGTTCCGCCAGCTTGGAATTTACTCACAGGTGGGACAGCTTTATACGCCGCAGGATGCTGACCAACTGATGTTCTACAAGGAAGATCAGACCGGACAGATTCTGCAGGAAGGCATTAACGAAGCCGGTGCGATGTCGTCGTGGATTGCTGCCGCCACCTCGTATGCCAATCACGGCAAGACCATGCTGCCGTTTTACATTTATTACTCGATGTTCGGCTTCCAACGCGTCGGCGATCTGATCTGGGCGGCAGGGGACATGCGCGCACGTGGCTTTCTGTTGGGCGGCACAGCGGGGCGTACTACACTGAACGGCGAAGGTTTACAACATGAGGACGGTCACAGTCACTTGGCCGCCGCCGCCATCCCGAATTGCATCTCCTATGATCCAACTTTCGCGTATGAACTCGCCGTGATTATTCACGACGGCATGCGCCGCATGTATGTCGAGCAACAGGATGTGTTCTATTACCTTACCGTGATGAATGAAAACTACGCTCATCCGGCCATGCCAACAGGGGTGGAGGAGGGCATCATCAAAGGGATGTACTTGTTCAGGGGACAGGAGACAGGGGTCAGGGGTCAGGGAACCCACCCCCATCCTAACCTTCCCCCTGAAGGGGAAGGAACTAACTCCCTCCCCTTCAAGGGGAGGGCTGGGGTGGGGATAGGGTCATTCACTGATCAGAAACTCCCTACCGTGCAATTGCTGGGCAGCGGCACGATATTACGCGAAGTCATCGCGGCGGCGGAATTGCTGGAGAAGGATTTCGGCGTGACGTCGGACATCTGGAGCGTGACCAGCTTTACCGAATTACGCCGCGAGGGATTGGATTGCGAGCGCTGGAATATGCTGCATCCTGAAGCCGAAGCGCGCGTTAGCTATGTCGAACAGTGTCTGGCCGGACGTAGCGGGCCGGTGATCGCCGCGACTGATTACATGCGCTCGTTCGCCGACCAGATACGCGGATTTCTGCCGCAGCATTTTAAAGTGCTGGGTACGGATGGTTTTGGCCGCTCTGACACACGCAAAAAACTGCGCCGCTTCTTTGAAGTGGACCGCAATTACATCGCCGTGGCCGCATTAAAAGCATTGGCCGATGAAGGCACGATCAAGGCCAGCGAAGTCAGCAAGGCGATCCAGCTTTACAATATTAATCCTGACAAACCGAACCCAACGACAATATGAAGTTGGGAGGAGACACACCGTGGCAGAAATAAAGCAAGTATTGGTGCCGGATATCGGCGATTATAAAGACGTGAGCATTATCGAAGTGATGGTGAAAGTCGGCGATACGATTCAAGCCGAAGACAATCTGGTGACGCTGGAAACTGATAAAGCGGCGATGGATGTGCCGTCGCCCTATGCGGGTGTGGTCAAGGAAATGAAGCTCAGGGTCGGCGACAAAGTGTCGCAAGGCTCGCTGATTTTGTTGTTGGAAAGCAGTGGTGAAGCGAGCGTGGCACAGGCTAGCAAGCTTGCCGCCCCAGCCGCAGCCGCTCCCGTTATGGCTGCTACTCCGGCATCACCAGCAGTTGCCCCCAAGCCTGTTGAAATGCCGGTGGCCACCAGTACTGTACAGCCTGTCTCTACCGGAGGTAAAGCTCATGCCAGTCCCGCAATACGCCGCTTCGCACGCGAACTGGGCGTGCAGATTGGGCAAGTCAAAGGCAGCGGCGTCAAGGGTCGGGTGACGAAAGAGGATGTGCAGCTGTTCGTTAAAGCCGCGCTGACACAACCGCGCGGTGCCGCAGGCGGCAATGGTTTACAGGTGCTGGCGATGCCAGTGGTGGATTTTGCCAAGTTCGGCGCGATTGAATCCCGTCCGCTGTCGCGCATCAAAAAAATCGCGGGTGCAAATCTGCATCGCAATTGGGTGACCATACCCCACGTCACACAATTCGACGAAGCTGACATCACCGATATGGAAGCTTTCCGCAAGGAACTCAATGTCGAATACGCCAAGCAGAATATCAAGATCACGCCATTGGCTTTCTTGCTCAAAGCGACCGTGACAGCTCTGCAAAATTTTCCCGAATTTAATGCCTCGCTGGATTCTAGTGGCGAAAATTTGGTGCTAAAAAAATATTTCCACATCGGTGTGGCGGTGGATACGCCAGACGGGTTGATGGTGCCGGTGTTGCGCGACGTGGATAAGAAAGGGCTGGTGCAACTCGCCAAAGAACTGGGTGAAGTCAGCGCAAAAGCTCGTGATAAAAAACTTCCCGCTACCGACATGCAAGGAGGCTGCTTCTCGATTTCCAGTTTGGGCGGAATCGGCGGTACCTCGTTTACACCCATTATAAACGCGCCGGAAGTGGCTATTCTAGGCGTGTCTAGAGCCATCATCAAACCCATGCATCAGGATGAAACATTCGTGGCGCGGCTGATGTTGCCGTTGTCGTTGTCCTATGACCATCGCGTGATAGACGGTGCGGCAGCAGCACGCTTTACCGTTTACCTTGCGCAAGTACTGGCGGACACGCGCCGCCTGGCCTTATAGTTTGTGCTAAGCAACAGCGCAATCGGGATATTAGGGGGCACGTTTGATCCGATCCATTTCGGACATCTGCGCTTGGCCGAGGAAATGCTGGAGCTGGCGAATCTTGGTCATATTCGTTTTATTCCCACCGGCATGCCGCCGCATCGCGATATGCCGCAAGTATCCGCCCAACACCGCAGCGCGATGGTGCAATTGGCAATCGCCGATCAAGCGGCATTTGTGCTGGATGACCGCGAAGTCAGGCTTAAATCCGGGCGCGCCACACCCTGCTACACAGTGGACACCTTGCGTGAATTGCGTACCGAGCTGGGTGAGGCGCAACCGCTGTGCCTGCTGATGGGAGGCGATGCGTTTTTGCAATTGAATACCTGGCACGAGTGGGAACAATTGTTCGAGCTGGCACACATCGTGGTGGGTTACCGTCCCGGTTTTACACTGGTGGATCGTATCCACACCGCCACTTCCGCTTTGCAAAAACATTATCAGCAGCGCTTGTGCGCGGTGGAAGTTTTATCGCAACATCCGGCTGGTGGGATAGTCGAACTGGCTATTCCAAAGCTGGAAATTTCTGCCACGTTGATCCGCAGCCGCGTGGCGGAAAATCGCAGCATACGTTACCTGTTACCCAGCGCAGTAGCCGATTATATTCATCAACATCACTTATATACCCCATGCTAACTACTGAAGAAAAAACCCTGGCCGTCGTCGCCGCACTTGAAGACGTCAAAGCGCAAAACATCACCGTGATTGACACCAGCAAACTGAGCTCAATGTTCGAGCGCATGATTATCGCCAGCGCCAATTCCACCCGGCAGACCAAGGCGCTAGCCGACAACGTGGTGGTCAAGCTCAAGGAGCGCGGCGAAGTGGTGCTGGGCCGTGAAGGTGAGGATAGCGGCGAGTGGATACTGGTTGATCTGGGAGAAGTGCTGGTGCATGTCATGCAGCCTGCCATTCGTGATTACTATAACCTTGAAGAATTATGGAGCCGGGCGCAGGCGGGTCGTCCTAAATTGGCGGTTACGCCAAAATAAAGATGAAGCTGCTCATTGTCTCAGTTGGTCACAAAATGCCGGACTGGATAACGACAGGCTTCAACGAATACGCCAAGCGCATGCCGCGCGAGGCACAGATTTCACTGCTGGAAATCAAACCCGAACCGCGCAGCACCGGCAAGACCACCGCGCAGATCATGGAGGCAGAAGCACAGCGCATACTCGCTGC
>JANYHX010000104.1 GCA_025362155.1 Gallionella sp.
GTTTGGCTTGCGCGCTATCAATATACGAAGGTGTCGAAAGATTGGTCGCCTGCGCGATTGGGTAAACCGAGACAATATGCAATGGCACCGTCAGGCCTTGGTCGCGGGCTGCAATAGCAGTAGCAATTGCTAGGTTTCCGCCAGCGCTTTCCCCCACTATCGCCATGCGTTTGGAGTCGCCCTTGAGCGATGCCGCGTTCTGCACGGCCCATTTGTAGGTGGCGAGGGCGTCATCGTGTTGGGCGGGAAACTTTGCCTCGGGGGCTAAGCGGTAGTCCACCGATACCACAATCGCGTTGGCTTCTTTAGCAATGCCGCGGGCGCCTCCGTCGTACACGTTTTTGTCCGCAATAACCCAACCTCCACCATGGTAGTAGACGACGACAGGAAACGGCCCGCTGCCAGCAGGCGTGTATATGCGTACAGGCAACGCACCGGCAGGGCCCGGTAGCGTGCTATCGACACTTGTTACGCCCGGCACGAGTGCCGTCGGCGCAGTATCCTTACCCTGTTTTTTGAGGATAGCTGCCACTGCGTCGGCAGGCGTCGGTTGTTTGCGCGCCTCACTCGGATCAAGTGTTTCCATCGGTTTTCCTTTCATTGAGCCGAGTGTGTCTAGCACCATCTGCATGTCAGGATCGGCTGGGTAAGTTGTGCCGGTTTTGGGCGTATTCGACACCTTCGCGCTGTCAGACCCTACTCGATCTGCGGCTTCGACAATGAAGGGGGTAAGCGTTAAACACATTGCTGCTAATATACGTTTTTTCATGATATTTCCTTTTAGTGTTTGCCAAGTAAAACGCCTCACATTTTCGAATGTGGGGCGTTTTGCTTTAAAGTTTGGGTAGCGACATATTGCAAGTCAGAACGCAGGGCATTACACGCTACCCATCTAACTAACTGCCTTTAAAATACCACTGTCTTATCCGGTTCGTCGCTATCCGGCGAAGTAGCAGCGACAGATTCTGTCATCTCCGGATCGGTGTTATCCGGCGTAGCTGCTGTCACTGCAATGACTTTGGCAATGAAAGCATCTTTGGTGACAGCTGGCGGCGGTCCGCCACCACCACCATCAACACTGCTGTTGCCATCCCCACCACCGCTACAAGCGGTCAGTATCACCGCCGTCACCAAGCCTGTCAGTGCCGCGACAAAACCGGTTCGCATAATTCTGGTTTGGTACATGATTTATCTCCTTGAAGTAATGTTTATCGTTAAGGATTGGCTGGTACGCCGTTCGAGCCATTAGGAGAGCCGGGCAACGGAGTTTTCAGGTAAGGGAACGCCATATCGAATTGTGATGATTCAACCAGCGCACCATCGGTGTAGGGCAGTTGACCGCTAGGCGCATCGGCCAATGGCAACAGAAATCCCTGCGCCACGCGCAGCTCTATATCAACTACATCATCGCCGGGACGCCGGCCGTTAGGGAAGCCCGCTGGATCGCAGCCCGCATTGCTCAGGGTCAGAACGCCGTTAACAAAGCATTGCGCTGCACCCAAGCTGTTTTGCGCAGCGGCGGCTGTTACCGGCAGAGCAGTATTCAAACGCAGCATTTCTGACGCGACTACACCAGAGGGCTGATTGACACCACTGACCCCGGTAAGAAATGCGGCTACCAGATCAGTTCGCGGAAACTTTGTTGGAGCCTTGACACCATCTGCCGCGTACAGAAGTTCAATCAGAGCGGGCAGTGTCGGGTTGGTCACGTAGTCGGCAAAGTTTGTCCCATCGTTGAGCGGTTTGCTGGCGTTGAATTTATCTTTGTCCTTGAGGCCAATGATCAGTTCGTTAACCAGTGGCGAGCCTAAGCGCGACACTTGCACCCAAGGACCGCCTTCTTTAGATGAGCTATGGTTGTCACTTCCCGGTACTGAATTAAGCAGCCGGCCTTGGCGCAAGCTGGCAGTTGTCCATCCCCCAATGACCGTTTCGGTGCCTTGAGTCAAACAGGAAATTGGAACTTCCAGTGCCAGGGTAGTGATATTTTTATTCGCAGTGGCACTTCGGCCGCCGCTACGGCTGCCAACAATGCGCGCTGTTGGGATATTAATTAAATCGATAATTTCGCCTATATTGACTTGGAAGCCCTCCTTGCGCTGTCCGACAAACATTTTGCCGGGCGTAGCACACCCAGGGATATTAACGTTGTATTGATGCTGGGCAGCGTAGGCGGCATAATCAGGCAACGATTTGTTGCCAATATTATCCACCGGTTTATCAAATTCACTGGCACCACCAGCACTGTTGGTCACGGCTGATCTTGCACCGCTGCGGCGATTGCCCCGCACAATATTGACGGAGTAGGTTTCGCGCACATTCAGTGTCCCGGGATTAACAGCAGAAATTGGCCCGGAGTTGATTAGCGGAATGGAGACGCTTTTTCCACCTATCTGCAGCTGGGTATCTTTCAAATTATTTTTGAAGCGAAACTGGAAGGTAATGTCTTCCTTGGCATCGCCGGTATTGTCCAGATGAATTTCGTACAGGGCATCCGGGTCCATCATGAAAAAATTGGGGCCTCCGGGGGCATCTTGCAGCGGATTGTAGTTGGCGATCAGCGTGACAAAGTCAGACCGCCCTGTTTCATAGCTGCGGAACATATAGAAATCTGTGCCGTCTACTTTAGGCATGCGGGTTATAAAGGGTGCTTCACGATGGCTCGATGCCTCGGCGGGAGTGGTCGTGGCGATGACCAAACTAGCCAATGCAGCAGTCGCAACAGTAATAGCAGCTAGGGTGGTTCGAATATATGATGCGGATTTGCGTTGCATAACAGTTCTCCTTGGTAAGATTAAGAAAGAATAAAAAAATCGGGGTGCGGTCGTACATTGTGCTCATATCCATAACGGGTCTGTGTGGTAAATAACTTTCAGAAAAAATATTTATTTAATAGGATGTTCGTTATTGTTGGAATCGCGACGCGTTATAATTCCCCACATGTTTTCCCCGCCCAAGCCGATTTCAGACCAATCCAACGCGGCCGATCTTGCAATGTCTATCCCGTGGATACTTCGATTTTCGATTGCTTTCCTGACCTTAGCGGTCAGTGTGTCAGTCATCGCAGCGCCTTTTATTCCCACGGATGATGCACAGGTGTTGGAGCGTTTGCGTACCAAAGCGGCTGATCCGGCATTGCTCGAGTTGCGGCAATTGCGCAGCCGTCTGGCTGATAATCCGAATGATCTCCAGCGTGCCACCCAGCTCGCGCAGCGCTACATAGAATACGGTCGTGCCGAGGGTGACCCGCGTTACTATGGTTACGCGCAGGCGGCGCTTAAGCCGTGGTGGAATTTATCTAACCCGCCTGCGTCGGCGCTGCTGTTGCGAGCTACTTTGCGTCAGGCGCGCCATGACTTCAACGGTGCGTTGGCCGATCTTTCAGCGATTTTGAAATCGAACCCTGATGATGCGCAAGCTTGGCTGACGCAGGCCTTGTTACAGCAGGTGCAGGCGGATTATCCCGCTGCTAAAAAAAGCTGTTTAAATCTGCTGCGCCTCGCCCCTGAGTTAATCTCCACAAGCTGCATCAGTCTAGTCAGCAGCCTGAGCGGACAGGCAGAAAAAAGTTATCAGTTATTGCACCGGGTATATCTACAAAACGCCCAGGCGAGCGCCGATCAGCGCCTGTGGGTGTTGACGCTGCTGGCCGAAATGGCGGTGCGTCTCGGGCACGACCAAGCTGCGGAACAGCATTTCAAACAGGCTTTGGCGTTAGGGATGCGCGATGTTTATCTGATGGCCGCATACAGCGATTTTCTGCTCGACCAAGGGAAAGCGCAGGAGGTGGTGACATTGCTGCAAGACGAGACCCGCGCCGATGCCTTGTTGTTGCGTCTCGCACTTGCTGAAAAAATTTTGGGCAAGAAAACTTTAGCAGGGCATGTGGACGAACTTCGTGCCCGCTTCGCCGCCAGCGCTGCGCGCGCCGATAGCGTACATCAGCGTGAAGAAGCGCGTTACACCTTGCATTTGCTCGAGCAGCCCAAACCCGCCTTGCTACTGGCAGAAAAAAATTGGGGAGTCCAGCACGAGCCGGATGATGCCCGTATTCTGCTCGAAGCCGCTGTCGCCGCAGGGGATATTAAAGCCGCGCAACCGGTGCTGGAATGGATGAGCCATAACAATGTCGAGGACAAACGACTGAGCCGATTTAAGAAAGTGGCGCTGTAATGGCACGCGTCATTTTACTGATTGCCTTGTGTTACGCGACGTTGGCCCATGCGCATAAGCCTAGCGACAGCTATATCACTTTGACTGTTGAAAATGAACACATAGCTGGCCAGTGGGACATCGCACTACGCGATCTGGATTACGCTATTGGCTTAGACGCCAATAACGACGGCAGCATCACTTGGGGCGAGTTACGCGCTAAACATTCTGAGATCGCCGCCTACGCACTTCCCCACTTGCAGATAAGCAGTTCCGGAAAAAACTGCGCCAGCCAAGTTCAAGCTCATCTGGTCGATCAACACAGCGATGGCGTTTATGCAATCATGCGCTTCAGCGTCGAATGTCCCACACCACCCCAAGCACTGGAAGTAAATTACAGCCTGTTCGCGGAGCTTGACCCACAGCACAAGGGCTTGCTCAACTTGCAATACCAAGGCAGCACTCGCACCGCGATATTTGGCGTGGATCAACCCACACAGCGGTTTGAGCTGACCCAACTTAACCCATGGCGGCAGTTTCTGGATTTCATCACCGAAGGCGTCTGGCACATCTGGAAGGGGTTCGACCATATCCTGTTTTTGTTGGCCTTGCTGTTACCCGCTGTGCTCAGCCGTAGCGCAGGGCGATGGAGCGCCGTCGCCGATTTTCGTGGCGCATTCTGGAATGTTCTAAAAATTGTCACTGCCTTCACCGTGGCACATTCCATCACCCTGAGCCTCGCGGCATTGAGCATCATTGAGCTACCGTCACGCTTGGTTGAGACCACCATCGCTGCCTCCATAATCGTCGGCGCGGCCAATAACATCTACCCGGTAATCCATAACCGACTCTGGATGGTAGCGTTTGCATTCGGCTTGATACACGGCTTCGGCTTCGCCAGTGTATTGGCCGACCTGCACCTGCCACAAAATACTTTGCTGCGCTCGCTGGTGGGATTCAACGTGGGTGTAGAACTCGGCCAATTAGCCATCGTGGCGTTATTTTTGCCGCTGGCGTACTGGTTGCGCGGCACGCAGCTCTACCAACGTTACATCCTCGTTGCAGGCTCGTTGGCCATAGCCATCGTGGCGACAATCTGGATGGCGGAACGGCTGTTCGAGTTCAAAGTGCTGCCGGTGTAGAGCCGCACTTATGGCCGAACAGTTTGTCTGACGACCATAGCGAGTTGGCCCACGCTTTTCCATCCGAACAGGACAGCGAAACGACCCCGCGCTAATGGTTTTGTGGATTACTGTGTAAGTAGGCCATCGACTCAAGCTCAGCGCCTTTCTTTGACAGAGGGTTCCGCATTTTAGATAATGCGCGGCTTTTAGCCCGGTGGACAAAAACTCAGGAGATTAACCAATGCAAACAGCGGAAGAGAATAGCCCCAAGGCGTTGTTCCGGAAGGCCAACGTTCTTGCGGTTGATGATGTGCCTGGAAATTTACTCGCGCTGGAAGCCGTCCTGAGCGGGGAATACAATCTCCATCTTGCGAATTCGGGGTACGAGGCCATTTCGTTCCTGGAAAAGCGGAATGACATCGATGTGATCCTGATGGATTTACAAATGCCGGGCATGGACGGTTTCGAGGCATCTGCGCAAATTAAAAAGATGGAGGGATGCCAGGACATTCCGATTATTTTCATCACAGCCATTTATAAAGAAGACCCGTTCATCCGCAAGGGATACGAAGTGGGCGCCGTCGATTATTTCAGCAAGCCCTTCGATCCGGAAATCTTAAGGATGAAAGTAGGGATCTATGCTTCTTTCAGGCAAAAGGCCGCAGTGTTGAAGGAAAGGGAGCGACAGGCTCGTGAATCGGAAGAACTCCTTCGCGTGGGTCGGAAGCTCTCGTCGGCCTTGGAGAGTCTTCCCGTTGGAGTCATGATCGCGGACACTCAAGGCCGGGTTTTCCAAACGAATGAAGAGATTACCCGAATCTTCAATTCCGTAAAGCCGATGGAGAGTGACACCTATGGAGAAATTTTAAACTGGTGGGATGCGAACGGCCAATGGATCAGAAATTACGATGGCCCTTTGGCTCGGGCTTTACGGGGAGAATCATCGCACAATGAACTCATTCATATTCCGACTATGGATGGCACCTCCAAAACGGTAGTGTGTTCGGCCTCCCCCCTCCGCGGCTTGGACGGAAAGATCGTAGGGGCGGTGTTCGTCATGCAAGATGTGACTGAGTCAAAAAAAATTCAAGCCGCTCTTGAACAGCGGATTACCCATTTTATCTCACTTGGGGTCGAGCTTGAACAAAGTTCGCATCCACAAACCTGAGATTATTAAATCCCGGAATGATCTGGGGTCGCTGGTTGAGGTGCTTGGCGCGATAAATCGCTTCGGCCTGGTGTGCTTGCTTTGACAAAGCAGCCGGCATTTCAGATAATGCGCGCCGCGATGCGCACTAAAATGGGTCGTTAGCTCAGTTGGTAGAGCAGTGGACTCTTAATCCATTGGTCGAAAGTTCAAGTCTTTCACGGCCCACCACTCCTGGATAATCCCCCGTTTTTTCTTATGAATAGGTGGAATTTCATCTATAAATAATAGCAGCGCATGATTACTAGTCGCTACCTTTACATGATAAAGTGGCTATCAGATGCGGTCATGTA
>JANYHX010000120.1 GCA_025362155.1 Gallionella sp.
AACGAACTGACCGGCAACGCATAGTAATCCGGATGGGTGACTCGAACTTGATCGAGAAACCCGGCCAGGCGCGGACAGAGGCGACAATTTTTAGTGAAGGTAAGCATGCGTTATTGTTTCATACAGTAGTGTTTCATGCGGCGGCATTCTCTTCAAACTCCAGCACAAATTTCCCTTCTCCCTTATGCCCCAGAAGCCTAGCCAAATAGGGCATCACCTCCTGTAACGCACTATGCAACAGCCACGGCGGGTTAAGGATAAACATGCCGCTGCCGTACATGCCGAAACCATCTTCGTCGGGAGCGTGCACGCTGAGCGCAACATGCAGCCAGCTTTTCACCGGCAAGCGTTTCAGTTGCTCGGGAAGCTGCCTGGCCTCGGCACGCTGCAACTGCGGATACCATACCGCATATATGCCGCTGGCAAAGCGCTTCAATCCCTCGCGCAACGCTGACACCACATGCTGATAATCCTGCTTGTCTTCATAGGGCGGATCAATCAACACCAGCGCGCGGCGCGGCGGAGGCGGCAATAAGGCTTTAAGCGCACCAAATCCATCGGCGGTCTGCATCAACACCTGGCTGCCATGTCCGGCAAAATTGTCCTGCAATATCTCGCTATCGGTCGGGTGCAATTCGAACAAGCGCATCCTGTCCTGCTCACGCAATAACTCCAGCGCCACCAACGGCGAACCAGGATAGAGTTTCAACTGCCCATCGGGATTGAGGCGCTTCACCAGCGCGACATATTCCGCCAGTGGCGTGGGCATATCGTCGCGCTCCCACAATAGCGCAATGCCGCTCTCATACTCCGCATTCTGCATCGCATAGCCGCTATCCAAGGCGTAGCAACCCGATCCGGCGTGGGTATCGATGTACCAAAATGGCTTGTCCTTCTGAGCCAGATAGCGCAGCAACTGCATCTCGATGAAGTGTTTCAGCACATCAGCATGATTGCCGGCATGAAAGGCGTGGCGATAACTCAGCATGAATAGGGATCAACTGCCAAGTCCACAATCCTCGGCAACAGATTCCTGGGCAATAGTGGCTTGACTGACTTTGTTAGGGAATGATTTACAGCGCGGTCTCGTTGGTTTCGCCGGTACGAATGCGAACCACCTGCTCCACTGAGGTGACAAAAATTTTGCCATCGCCAATTTTCCCTGTATGCGCGGACTTGATAATGGCTTCAATAGCCGTATCCAGAAGATTTGCCGGAATAACCACCTCTATTTTAATCTTCGGCAAAAAGTCCACCACATATTCCGCCCCACGGTACAACTCGGTGTGCCCCTTTTGGCGGCCAAAACCCTTTACTTCAGTCACTGTCAGGCCGCTTACACCTAACTCGGAAAGCGCTTCACGCACATCATCCAGCTTGAATGGCTTGATTATCGCCTCGATTTTTTTCATGACAGTTTCCTTTTTTGTGCAGAGATTATATTTTGCAACATAACAAACTTCAGATAAAGCGTAAAGCATTCATTGCCGCAATGCTCAATCAAGCACGCGATAGCTGATGTCCATTACTTCGAGTTCAGTGATTCCTGTCGGGGTACGCAAGGCCGCAACTTCTCCCTCGCGCAATTTAAGCAGCGCTCGCGCCAGCGGAGAAATCCAGCTGATGCGGCCACTCGCCACATCCGCTTCATCCACACCGACGATACTATAGGTATTTTCAACCCCGTTAGCATCGGAGACCGTCACTGTCGCACCAAAAAATACCTGGTCGCACTCGCCGCGTTGCGCCGGATTGACTACTTCGGCCAACTCCAGGCGTTTACGCAAAAAACGCACGCGCCGATCAATTTCACGCAGGCGTTTTTTGCCATAAATGTAGTCGCCATTTTCCGAGCGGTCGCCGTTGGAGGCCGCCCAGGTAATGGTTTTTACCAAAGCCGGACGCTCCGTTTTCCATAAATGATCCGCCTCATCCTGTAACCGCCGGTAACCGCCAGGCGTGATGTAATTTTTAACCCCCGGCGGCAATTCCAACGTAGGCATGGCCTCCTCGTCATCATCGGAATCTTGCTCGCGGGTGAATGCTTTGCTCATTTTTTATTTGAATAATGGAGAGAGATAATCAACGGAGGTTCGATAAAGATTTGCGGAAAAGATTCGCTATTGTAATTCTTCTGGCATCAGTTCGAGCAAAGCAATATAGCTGCGATTTAATTGCATGAAGCCTTTCTAGGAATATAGTAAGATAGCCAAACTTACCTTTTAGGAGTCGTCATGGAAACTGTCAAACTTTCCACCAAGGGGCAACTGGTCATCCCCAAGGAAATCCGCAAAGCCCATCATCTGGCAGTCGGGACTGAATTCATGGTTTCTTTTGTTGGTGCGGAAATCCGTCTGACTCCGTTGCCAATATTCCCGCGTACTAGCGCTGCAGATGCTGCAGGGATACTGGCAAAACGCGGGCAGAAAAAAATCAGCGCAGCAAAAACCCGCGTGAAAATCAGCAAAACATTAAAGGCGCGGGACGCCGCTACCCGCTCATGATTTCGCTCGACACCAACATACTGGCGCGCTTCCTGCTAAACGACGATCCCGTCCAGTTCAAGCTGGCGCGTGACCTGCTGGCACGTCCCAACGACTACACCGCCCCGCCAACTGTGCTACTCGAGCTGGTATGGGTGCTGGAGTCTTATGACTGCACCCACGCCGAAATCCTGCAAGCCTTGCGCATGCTGCTGGGTCTGCCCAACTTCAAACCAAAATCGTTCGAGGCAATTTGTTATGCAGTGAATTGGTATGAAGCAGGCATGGATTTTGGCGACGCGCTACACATTGCGCTGAGTGCCGGAGATGAGGCGTTTGCTACCTTCGATAAGACATTAGGGAAAATGGCGTCGCAGAACGGCATTGCGCCGCAAGTGCAAGTGTTGGGACGCTGAATCATTTGAGAACCCCCAAGGAGGGATCGTGGCCTGGATCATCACAAAATATTTTTTGACCGCCGCTCTTGTCGTGCTCGTCTCCGAACTGGCAAAGCGTAGTGACAAGCTCGGCGGCTTCGTTGCCGCGCTCCCGCTAGTAACGGTGCTGGCGCTGATCTGGCTCTATGTCGAGAAACAGCCTCAGGAGAAAATTGCCAACCACGCTTGGTACACGTTCTGGTATGTCGTGCCCACACTGCCGATGTTTCTCGCCTTTCCTGTGCTGCTTCCGCGCCTCGGCTTTTGGCCCACTCTGCTGGCCTGCATCATCCTCACAGTTATTTGCTTCGGGCTCTTTGCGCTCGCGGTACGCCGCTTCGGAATAGAGTTACTGTGAGGCGCTCCATCCCTGCTGACAGGCGATTATCGGCTACGCTAGAAGGTAAGCGCTGAGTGGAATGACATGCGCTGATATGGTTATAATGGTGCAACACATTTACGCGGGCACCCCGCAAAAATACAGGAGCCATCATGGGTTTAACTTACGCGACACTTCGATTAACCAATCTTTTTAATCGTCAAAATGTACAGGTCAGCGCCTTGGTGGATACGGGGGCGACTTTTATGTGCGTGACCGAAGAAATTGCCTTGCAACTTGGCTTTGACATCAGCGAGGTCGGTCAACAAATGATCACCTTGGCGGATGGGCATCAGCGCAAGGTGCCAAAGATTGCGCCTATCGAAATCGCGTTTGGGAACCGGACTTATGTGACCGAAGCGGTGGTGTTGGGTAATGAGCCGCTGTTAGGAGTAATTCCAATGGAAGCGATGGACCTTATTGTCGATCCTCGTCAACAGACATTGATTGTCAACCCGCAACATCCCAATTATCCCGTGGCCTTGGCAAAGTAATTAGCCTCGTAGGCTGGATGGAGCGAAGCGCAATGGCACTAGGCGCTATGTTTTCCGTCCTACGTGGGCGGTTAGAACCTATAGGGCACAATCTTTGTTGTGCCAAACGCAAGCATCCGATGCAATGAATTTCGCTTATTGACTCCCTTACCTGTACGTTATGCATCTCGGAGAGATCTCCATGAACGAAGTTACCCCAATAGAGAAAGTCACATCAAATGTTGCTGTTAAGGGTGCGGCAAATACCATAGCCGTTTTTGGCGCAACGATCACACCCCTCGCCGCCTTCGTCCCTTTTCTGGTCGATGCTTTGGCTAGTGGTCGGCAAGGGGAGCGGTTAGAACAGATGTTCGCCGAACTCAGCGCTATAACAACCGTCCATTCCGAAAAGCTCAAGCATCTAAGTGATGATCAGTACAAGGTTGTGAACGAAGCAATATCTGCGGCCTTCTACACTATAAATCAAGACAAGCTCGACTTGCTCAAACGTGCAGCAGCAAATGCACTCTTGGATGGTGAGGCTGTTTCGCAGGTATCCGATGCGCTTTCCCGCGCAATACGCGACATGTCCGCTGCTGAAGCTTCGTTCATTATGCGAAACTTTAAGTACGAGATGCTCATTATTACAGACACAGAAGTAACGGAGGGTGCGATAGCTATACGCCCGCGCTCCAATGACGAAATTATACTTTCTGGCTTAATTAATCTAGGCTTGCTGTACTCAAGACAGCCTCGTTGGGACATTGTTGCTTACGAATGGTCGCCACTGGTAGTAAAGCTAATCCGATTGATCAAAAACGGATAGCCTCTTCATTAACCAAGAGTGGAAGATTTTGTGGGTAGACAAAACCCTCTCTGCGTTCTCACAAACCTTTTACAGTTTCACCCGCCCCAACCGCAACGCATTCGTAATCACCGACACCGAACTAAAACTCATCGCCGCCGCCGCGATGATGGGCGAGAGCAATATACCGAAGAACGGATACAGCAGCCCGGCCGCGACCGGCACGCCGAGCATGTTGTAAATGAAGGCAAAAAATAAATTCTGGCGAATGTTGCGCATGGTGGCCTGGCTCAGGCGGCGCGCGCGTACTATTCCATTCAGGTCGCCTTTGATTAGTGTCACCCCGGCGCTTTGCATCGCTACATCGGTGCCGGTTCCCATCGCGATGCCGACCTGTGCCTGCGCAAGTGCCGGCGCGTCGTTGATGCCGTCGCCCGCCATTGCGACGATGCGTCCTTCGGCTTGCAATTGTTTGACGATCTCGGCTTTTTGTTCCGGCAGCACTTCGGCCACCACGCGTTTAATCCCCAGTTTTTTCGCGACTACATCAGCAGTGGCACGGCTGTCGCCGGTAATCATGACCAACTCCAATCCGGCCGCTTGCAAGGCGCGCACCGCTTCCAGTGTGGATTCCTTGATCGGGTCGGCCACGCCGATCAGACCCGCAGGCTTGCCATCCACGGCGACGAACATCACGGTCTGCCCTTCTGCGCGTAGTGCATCGGCGCGTTGTAGCAAATCACCCATCTCAATGCCCAGATCGACAAATAGTTTTTGATTGCCGACAGCCACTTTGCGCTCAGCCACCCGTCCGGTAATGCCCTTGCCGCTGACGGATTGAAACTCTTTTACTTCGGCCAATGCCAGGTTGCGCGCCTCTGCTCCTTTAACGATGGCGTCTGCCAGCGGATGTTCACTGGCGCGTTCCAGGCTGGCACCCAGTTGCAGCACGTCGTTATCCTGAAATCCGGTTAGCGCAACCACCGAAGTCAGTTTCGGTTTGCCTTCAGTCAACGTGCCGGTCTTGTCGGTCACCAGCGTGTCCACTTTTTCCATGATCTCCAGCGCTTCGGCGTTCTTGATCAGCACCCCTGCCGCAGCGCCCCGTCCCGTCCCCACCATGATAGAGATCGGCGTGGCCAGCCCCAGCGCACAAGGACAGGCGATGATCAGCACCGACACCGCCGCGACAATCGCATGCGCGAATCTGGGTTCGGGTCCCCAGATCATCCAGACGCCGAACGCTAGTAGCGCGATCAGCACCACGATGGGCACAAAATAGCCCGACACCGTATCCGCCAGCCGCTGTATCGGCGCACGGCTGCGCTGCGCTGCGCTAACCATTTGGATGATCTGTGCGAGCAGGGTTTCCGCGCCGACTTTTTCGGCGCGCATCAACAAACCGCCCGTGCCGTTCATCGTCGCGCCGATCAATTTTTCTCCGGACTGCTTCTCGACCGGCATTGGTTCACCGGTCACCATGGATTCATCGACAGCGCTGCTGCCCTCCACGACCAGCCCATCCACCGGAATTTTTTCGCCGGGACGCACGCGCAGCACATCGCCGACCTGCACCTGCTCCAATGGAATGTCTTCTTCGACTATATTTTTTCCGTTGGCATCGCTGCGCACGATGCGCGCGGTCTTGGGGGACAAGCCAAGCAACAATTTGATCGCAGTATTGGTGTTGCTGCGCGCTCTGAGTTCCAGCACTTGCCCCAACAGCACCAGCGCGGTGATGGCCGCTGCGGCTTCGAAATAAATCGGCAACGTGCCGTCTTCACGACGTATTGTCGCCGGGAAAATATTCGGCAGGAAAGTTCCAATCACGCTATAAGCCCAAGCCACTCCGACGCCCAGCGAGATCAGCGTGAACATGTTCAGGTGCCGGTTAACCAATGATGCCCAGCCGCGCTGAAAGAAAGGCCAGCCGCCCCACAACACCACCGGGGTCGCCAGCAGAAACTCGATGAATTGCAGCTTTTGAAACGAGATCATCTGCGGCACAAAGCCCATCCACATATCGGCGGCCATCGCCATCACGAACACCGGCACTGCCAATGCCGTGCTGATCCAGAAACGCCTCGTCATGTTGTCCAGCTCGGGATTTTTTTCAGTAGCCGCCACCGTTCTGGGTTCCAGCGCCATGCCACAGATCGGACAATTGCCGGGTTCGCTGCGCACAATTTGCGGGTGCATGGGACAAACGTATTCGGTCACAGTCTGCATCAGCGGGGATTCCGGCTCCAATGCCATACCGCACTTGGGGCAACTCCCCGGGCCGATCTGGCGGACTTCCGGATCCATAGGGCAAACATACATGGTGCCTGGCGGCACCGTCTCGGGCTGGAGGAGTTGAGGATGCAGATATTTTTCAGGGGAGGCCTGAAATTTGGTCAGGCATTTCGGATTGCAGAACAGATAAGTCTGGCCATCATGCACATGGCGCAGCTTGGTGTCGGGCGACACCGTCATTCCACAGACAGGATCAATATTCGTATTTTCACTCATGATTAACCCGGCCTCGATGGATATGGCATTATCGCAAGTATTGAGGCGTTAGTGGTATTTGGAAAGGACTTAATTAACCGACATCCTCCGCCACCGCTATTGCTTTTTCTGTGCGCTAGCGCAGAAAATTATTTATATTCTGATGCCATGACCCTGCCAACTGCCTACATTACTCACCCGCTCTGCCTCAAGCACGACATGGGCAGCTATCATCCTGAGTCTCCTGCCCGCATTCAAGCCATTGAGGATCAATTGGTCGCCTCCGGCCTGCTGAATCACCTGCAACACCATGAAGCGCCGGAAGCAACGCACGAGCAATTATTACGCGCACATACGGGGGACTACATCGACTTCATCTCATCTGCCGCGCCCCGTCTAGGCATCGTGGAACTGGATGCCGACACCTCGATGAATCCGTTCAGCTACCTGGCGGCGTTGCGAGCGGCGGGCGCAGTGGTGTTGGGCGTGGATATGGTGATGGAGAAAAAAGCCGCGAACGTCTTTTGCAACATCCGTCCGCCCGGACATCATGCCGCGCGTGCACAGGCGATGGGTTTCTGCATCTTCAACAATATCGCGGTCGGCGCGGCACATGCGCTGGCACAGCATGGATTGAAGCGCGTCGCGATTGTGGATTTTGATGTGCATCATGGTAATGGCACCGAGCATATTTTTCACGATAACCCGCGTGTGATGCTGTGCTCCACTTTTCAGCATCCGTTCTACCCTTATGTGGGCACGAACAGTGGCAATGACCATATCATCAATGTGCCGCTATCCGCCGGAACAGATGGGAGCGCCTTCCGCGCCGCCGTTACACAATACTGGCTGCCTGCGCTGGAACGCTTTCAACCTGAATTGCTGCTAGTCTCGGCGGGCTTCGATGCGCACCGCGATGATGAGATGGCGATGCTCAATCTCACAGAATCAGACTATGCTTGGGTGACAGAGGAAATAAAACGAGTTGCGGAAAAGTACGCACAGAGCCGCATTGTGTCCGCGCTGGAAGGCGGCTACAACCTCCATGCGCTGGGACGCAGCGCGCTCGCGCATATCAAGGTGCTCAGCGGATTAGCTATGCTATAGCAATTATATACACCTGCAAGCTGACGCGCTGTCTCGCCGCCCTCCCCTCAGCCTATCCCTCACACCAAGTCCTCTTGAAGCAGCGCTGTGTTGATCACTATGACCGCTTCAGCGCCTTCGGCAGCAACAAAATCAGCAACCAAATATTAAGCTCAGTTTTTTGCCTTACTTCTTGGCTGAACTGGAATAATTGGCGCGTATCGTCTTCAATACGTCCTTCAGTTTTTGAAAGTTCGCCTCCGTGGCAACCTTGTCTTTGGCGTCGCCGGCGGTGTCCAACCGAGCAGCCAGCGTGGCAACAAACTTAGTATTAGCTTTGATTTGGGTCAGCTTCTCCGTTGGCATATTTCCCGAACGGCTCGACAATCCCGCGACCAAATCTCGTATAGCAAAGGCGTGAAGATGGACGTCATCGAGCTTGCCGGCTTGGATCACTGCGGCTAATTGTTCGGTTTTTTCATTGATGGACTGCCAAATGGCCTCGCTGGTTGCCGGGATGGTGGTTGCGGCCTCGGTTTTTTCTGCCGCATGCGCGAGTAGCGGATTAAATAGTGCGCTGCCCGCCAAGAGCATTGCAAGCAGCATGTTCCGAGATTTAACGGTTTCCATGAATTGGGTCTTCATAATGTGTTCTCCTTTGGGTTGAGTTGCGGACTAAGCTTGCCTTGGCGCCTTTCCCGCCAGTGTTCGATGCGGTTGTAAACCGTCGGCACCACGATCATGTTCAGGAAAGTGGATGTCACCAGACCGCCCAGCACCACCTGCGCCAGCGGTTGCTCCAGCTCCTTGCCGACTGGCGAGCCCAACAATAGCGGGATCAGCCCTAATGCCGCAGTGGCTGCCGTCATCAGGACAGGCACCAGGCGGTCGAGGGTGCCTTGCACCACGACCTCCTGCAAAGGTTTGCCTTCTTTGCGCAGTTGGTTGTAATGGGTGACCAGGATGAT
>JANYHX010000128.1 GCA_025362155.1 Gallionella sp.
TATAAGCCAGTTTGACCAGGATGGCTTTGACAGAAAAGCCTATCGCCGCGACCAACGCGAAAATGATGCCGATTATTCTGGAGCGTGAAGAAAAAATATTTTGTGCTGCTGAATACATACCAGACCCTTTTAAATATTGCGGGTCTTATACGAGGACTAAGCAATTACGGCCTAAACTTCAGTCAGACCCGCGCTTGCTGTAAAAAATTCTCAGGAAGACAAAGACGCGGTGGTGGACGTGCACCACAGCAACAGTCGTTTGCTGAAGGGAATCTGTTTGCCGAAGAGAGCCTGGGGTTGGAATGGTATGTTGCGGATATGCATAGCCGCACTATACGAAAAATTTTTCGGCGTGTAAATTGAAAAATCCCGAATTGCAAGTAGAGCAAAGCTCGAATATATATAGCTCCCGCTCTTTTTAACCTTATAATACAGCCCTGAAAACTATTTTTAAGTACTGGAGTTGTGCAGGTGTTCCAACGTCATTTCTGGCCCCTCATTATTTTAATATCAGCAGCACTGTATATGCCAGCCACCGTGCTGGCATACCAAGGTGAATTCCTGCTATTCCCCACCCTTACCGCTGAACATCGAAGTGCTCCCATGATGGATCACCCGCAGGATGAAGTGACACCTACGCTGGATGCTTTTTACTCAGCCTCGCATGAGCACCTCCGCTTCCTCGCAGAATATATGGCTTCCTCTCATCATAAAATGATGGAGCGTTTGCAAATCGGCTGGTTGCCTACAGAATCTACGACCCTGTGGCTGGGACGTTTTCATAATCCATTGGGCTATTGGAATACTCAGTTTCATCATGGTAACTATTTAACGACCACAATCAGCCGCCCCAGTATCGTCTCCTTTGAGGAGCATGGCGGCGGGGTATTGCCGATGCACCTAAGCGGATTGCTGCTGGATGAAACCACAGACGGACCCTTCAGTTACTCCGTGGCAGTGGGTATGGGTCCCAAGATGGGAATGATGGGTCTGGCTCCGGTAGAAATTTTTCAGCCGACCAAGCAACAGGGCAGGCTGTCAGCCAGCGCCAGGCTTATTTACAAAGCCCAGGAAGACAAGATGAATGAGGCCGGAATTTTCACTGCGTATACGCGCATTCCGACGGAAAATATTTTTATGGATATGGGTATGGGACCGATGCTTACTGGCATTACCCAAACTTTGGTGGGAGCGGAAATCAATCATGAGTTCGGCGATTTACGCTTGATCGGCGAATGGTATATCGTGAATAACCGCCTGGAGACAGCCAGCACAACCGCTAGCCATACCTTTAGCAGCGGCTACCTGCAAACGGATTACTCAATACGAAGCAACTGGATATTATTTGGGCGGCTCGAAGACACTGCCCATGCCAAGGGCGATCCTTATCTTGACCTCCGCCCGGAATTCATCGATTCACGCATCCTGGCGGGGGTACGCTGGGAAGTGAGTCTCAATCAAGCGCTCAAGCTTGAACTGTCACATAACGAACACCAGGACCAGACAAAATCCAGCCTAGTGGCCATTGAATGGAGCGCAGTCTTTCCATGAAGCTGAGATTGTCCATTAAGCGGGGCTTGTTGTTATTATCATGGTTCTTATTGTGGCAACTGTCGGCGTCCATGGCGCAGGCTGCGGATCATGATTTGGTATTAGTCATCAGCAGCGCGTCTTCTATGGTAAATCCCCTCAAAGCAGCCGAGGTTCGCAAAATCTATTTGGGCATATCAATGTTTAATGAAGGGCAACTCATCAAGCCCCTGCTTAACTATTCAGACAATTATTTGCAGGAAGTATTTATGCAGAAGGCCATGTTTTTGTCCACTCCTGCCTATGAGCGCCAAATCTTATCCAGGGTGTTTCGTATGGGGGGCACCCGCCCTGCGGTGTACACAGAGATAAAAAATCTGCTTAGCGCACTTAAAGACGACCCGGATACGATTACCTATATGTATAGGGACGAAGCCAGCACCCATCCTGAGCTGAAGATCGTCAACACGCTATGGGAACAAAAGGATTGATCCGCAATTTTTTGCGTAGCCTGACGGGGCGTATGCTTGTGGGCTTATTGCTGATACATGCTCTATTAGTCCCGCTCCTGTTTACCGTAATCCTGAGCAGGGTACAGCAGGATTATCAGGCGCAATTTATTGACTATGCGCGTTCCGAGTCGCACACCTTGGCCAACCTTATGGCTCAGCTACCGCAACGGGCCCAGGTTGACCAGACTATCAATGATCTGATGTTGGCGGGAGAAGTATTGTATGCAGACTTGGTCCCCAATAAAGGTTCCGCGGCAGCAGCCCCAGTTGAGAACAATGACTTCAAGGAGGATTTTTTCTTTGGGCAGCATGGCGACCATATTTATTACATTGCCATTCCCGTTGAAGGTGTCACCCCCGAATCTACAGGCATTCTCAGGCTCGGCTATGACGAGGTGCCTACGCTGGACCGTATCCAAACTTTATACCGATTTAACCGCTATTTGGTGGCGGCATACATAGGGTTCAGTTTGCTGCTCATTATCTTTTTTGGTCATAGGTTGACTAAATCAATACGCCTGTTACGCATTGCTTCCCGCAGGATCGCCAGCGGCAGTACCGCAGAAAGCCTGTCAGTCGTGACCAATATTACCGAGGTCTCGGAGTTGGCCATGGATCTGGAATCAATGCGCCAGGAATTGGTAAACCGTGAACAGCAAACGCACAAAACCAACGTCATGCTGCGTGACAGTGAAACCTATACCCGCGCGGTGCTGGAAAATGTCAACGAAGGCATTATCGTTATCGGTGCAGGTAATGTAGTGGAGACCTTCAACTCAGCTGCGGAGCAAATTTTTGGCTATAGCGCCGAGGAAATGATGGGACAAAATATTGCCCTGCTTATCCCGGATAAAAATCAGGAGTTGAATAATAATTTTCCTGCTGAACAGGACTCAACGGGGAAATCTACCGCCTTCGGGATTGCCAGAGAAGTCTTGGGAGTGCGCAAGGATGGAACCAACTTCCCGTTAGAATTAAAAACCAACGAAGTGCTTACCGAATCTGGAAGGCTCCTCATAGTATCGGCCAGAGACATTACGGTGCGCAAGGAAACCGAGCAACGGATTTTACATTTGGCCACCCATGATACGTTGACGGGGCTGCCCAACCGTAATTTGCTGCTGGATCGCATCGAACAGGTGCTGGTGCATGTCCACCGCAGCCATACCCATGCGGCCGTTCTGTTTATTGACATAGACAAGTTCAAAACCATCAATGATACCTTGGGACATGATGTCGGCGATCTGTTGCTGCAAGACGTGACCGCAAGATTGTTGGCAAGTGTACGCACTGAAGACACCGTGGCGCGTCAAGGGGGAGATGAATTCATCATGTTGTTGCAAAACATCAGCAATGCTCAAGATGCCGGAACGGTCGCCGGGAAACTGCTGGAAACCTTGAGGTTACCTTACCATATCAATGGTAAAGAGCTTTATATCAGTGCCAGTATCGGCATTGCGATTTTCCCCGAGGACGGAACGGGCGTAAACATATTACTCAAGAACAGTGATACTGCCATGTACCACGCCAAGGAAGCGGGCCGAAATAATTACCAGTTTTTTACTGCGGCGATGAATCAGATTGCAGCAGAATTGCATTCCTTGGGTACGGACTTGCACCATGCTCTGGAACGTAATGAGTTCCTGTTATATTACCAACCCATCGTAGACGTAATCACCGGCAAGCTGGCCGGGATGGAAGTATTAATACGCTGGCAACACCCGAAAAAAGGCTTAATTCTACCTCCTCAATTCATTCCGCTCGCAGAAGAAATCGGCCTGATCGTACCCATCGGGGAATGGATATTTGAGTCCGCTTGTCGGCAACTCAAAACCTGGCAAGATCAGGGGCACGACATTCCCAAGTTGGCCATCAATCTTTCCGTCAAACAATTCATTCCGAAAATGCTGGTGCAAACCCTGAGCCGCATTTTGACCAACACGGGAGTAGCAGGACATTTCCTGGAACTGGAAATTACTGAAAGCCTGCTGATGGAAAATACCGATGAAGCGATAAAGACATTGCACCAGCTCAATGATTTAGGGCTGGATATTTCCATTGATGACTTCGGCACAGGCTATTCCAGCCTGAGTTATCTGAAGCGATTCCCCATTGATACGCTGAAAATCGATCATTCATTTGTGATGGATATAGTGACCGACCCGGATGACGCGTCCATTGTGAAAGCCATTATCACCTTGGCGCACAGCTTGCAGATGAAAGTCATTGCCGAAGGTGTGGAGACCGACGCGCAACTTGCTTTCCTGCGCCAGCACGGCTGCGACCAGTATCAAGGTTACTATTTTAGCCAGCCACTGCCTGCCAACGAAGTGATGGCACTGTTGGCTTCCGCCGCGCACAAAACCCTGACGTAATTGCTAACAACGACGCGTGGGTCGTTACCAATTACCCCTCACTCATCATAAGCACTGTTGTTAACGTCCCCACCTTTTATTTAACGGTTTGCCCAGCCTGCTTTGCTGAGCGTTTGATTGCATTTCCAGAGGCCAGGCGATAAATGTCCAGCAAGTCTTGTTCGCTTATGTCGATGACAGCGTCCATCTGGCTCAACGCCCATTCGATATCTTCTTGTCCCAGGTCGGCTGATCTGCGTGCAACCGGACGCTGCGGAAGAATATCCGTGCTTGACATCGGGTAACGTCTGCCGGGAATCAGATTGTTGATGATAATCGCCAGTAACAAGGAAAGGACGGCGTTGGCAATCACCGTGCTGGCTACCCAGTCCCAGCCATGCTGGTGAAATTGGTCGGCCATCAATACCATGGTCAATGCGGTCGCCCCACCGGGCGGGTGCAAACAATGCGCCAGATGCATTAGAAGTACTGCCAAACCGACGGCACTGGCTGCGGCCAGTACCGGATCGGGAATAAGCAGGCTGCATGCCCAGCCAGCGATGCCGGAAAGCAAGTGACCTCCAACCAGCGCCCAGGGCTGTGCCATTGGACTGTGCGGCACTGCATACAACAACACAGCAGATGCCGCCGAAGAGGCAAAAATGATCAGCGGGTAATTGACTTGAGGAAGGAATCTTAGCGCCAAGCCCAACAACATAATCCCTACCGTTGCTGCCAGACCAGCGCGGAATTTTTCGGTAAGGGGGACGGGGTCGAAATCAGGTTTGAACGCTACAATCAAATCTTTAAAATTCATGGTGCTCGGCAAGAAACGTGGATTAGATGGAAATCAGAACAGCAAAAGCATACGGCTGCAAATTTGAATTACTATGCCTGCCTTACTCTGAGCGCGATCAGCACTGCCCATACCCCCAAAGCGATAAAGCACAGCAATGACCACTGCGGAATGCCGAGGGTGAGAAAGGTCCAGCCTTTTTCAGCACATTCTCCGGAGCCGTGCATGAGTTCTTTTAGAACGTGGGACATCGGCATGGTTTCCAGCATGTAATCCAGCCCAGGTCCACAGGCAGGCACTTGGTCTTTGGGCAGATTTTGTATCCAGATGTGGCGTGCCGCGATGCCCACCCCTGTAAGCGACAGCAGCAAAATCAGCGTCGCATAGAGGCGTTCTCCGACGCGCTTCGGCCCATGCAGTGTGGCAAATATAAACACGAGCATGATAGCGATGAAAATCACACGCTGAACCATACATAGCGGACAGGGATCCTGATGTTCGACGTATTGCAGGAACAAGGCAAAGCCCATCAAGCTGCCGGCAAACAGAGCCCCGGCCAGATATAGCCAGCGATTGGAAATACTGCGCCAAAGTTTATACATAGTTATTTAGCAAAATTGTAAAGGCAATAGTAAGTGAGGGGGACGATCATTCAGCTTGTGACACTGTGAAAACAAATGCCAAGAATAATAGAGTGCCGGTATATTTTAATCAACAATCTTGTTCAAGTGATTCGGATCAAATTTATCGGCGGTGGCGCGCTCTTCATCCACGCGCACGCCCATTTTTTCAAGTTGCTGCAAAATGAATTCGATACGCTGATCCACCGTCACGCTATGTCCGAGCAGTCCATGCAACGCCATATTGACGGGATCATTCTGGTCTTTACCGATGCCGTACGCATTAAAGCCCCCGCCACCTATTTTCTCCTCCTCCAGAATGCGCGCCGGTATACCCGCCGCCGTCGCGCCCGCAGGAACATCCTTTACCACCACCGCATTCGAACCGATTTTGGCACCATCGCCTATATGGATTGGGCCGAGGATTTTCGCACCGGCCCCCACCACTACGCCATTTCCTAAGGTGGGATGACGTTTGCCTTCTTTCCATGATGTTCCGCCTAGGGTGACGCCGTGATACAGCGTAACATCATCACCGATCTCGGCGGTCTCGCCGATCACCACACCCATGCCGTGATCGATAAAGAAGCGCCGCCCGATGGTCGCACCGGGGTGAATCTCGATGCCGGTCATAAAGCGCGCGATATGCGACAGAAAGCGCGCCAGCCATTTCAGATTAGCGTGCCACAGGGTGTTCGACAGGCGGTGCAGAACACGCGCATGCAAACCGGGGTAGCAGGTCAACACTTCAAAAGTGCTGCGTGCCGCCGGATCGCGGTCGAACACGCTGGCGATATCTTCTCTAATATTTCTGAATATCATTGGTGTTTTGGAATGTCCGTGCGTTTGGAAATTTCCGGGTTCTCTTGTTGGTAGCGGGTCCTGAGGCGCGCATTATACTCGGTGGCAATACTCAATATGCCGCGCAGGATATTGATCTCCTCCTGCTCCAGCCGCGTGCGCGCATACAAGCGGCGCAAGCGTTGCATCAGCCGCGCAGGATTTTGCGTGGTGAGGAAACCAATTTCGAATAACGTCTTTTCCAGGTGCGCAAAAAAACCTTCCACCTGCTCATGCGGCGCGGGATAGGTATCCGGCACGCTCGGCAAATAACTTTGCGCCGCCACGCTCAACTCATAGCCCATCACCTGCACTGCTGCGGCAAGATTAAGCGAAGAAAAATCGGGGTCGGCGGGAATGTTTACCAGCAGCTGCGCCTTGCCTATTTCTTCGTTGGTCAGGCCAGACATTTCGGTGCCGAACAGCAGCGCCACCGGCTGTGAGGTGGTCTGCAACAACAGCGGCATCGCCTCGCGCGGTGTTTTTACTTCGCTGGAAACATCGCGCAGCCGTGCCGTCATCGCCACCGTGAACACCACGCCCTGCAAGGCCTCGTCGA
>JANYHX010000145.1 GCA_025362155.1 Gallionella sp.
ATGTGGGTAATCGGGCCCATTCTGCGCAAAATTATTCTGGCGCGTTTTGCTAACACTTTTGCAATGATGTACGGCTCTGGCATCAGCATCCTCGACTGCATTGCCAACTCCCGCGATGTGGTTAACAATCGCGCGGTCGCCCAGAGCCTGGACGACGTCACGCAAGAAATAGAGTCCGGCAAAAATCTAACCCAGAGTTTTCAGAATACCGGCATGTTTCCGCCCTTGGTGATACGCATGCTTAGAGTCGGCGAAGCTACGGGTTCGCTGGACAAAGCATTACTCAATGTCAGTTATTTCTATGATCGGGATGTGAAGAGCTCAATTAAAAAAGTACAGGTCATGGTTGAACCCGCGATGACCATCGTGCTCGGGGCGTTGCTTGGCTGGGTGATGCTGTCTGTACTGTCACCCATCTACGATCTTATCGGCAAGGTGAAAATTTGATGGGACATTCCTTGCTACTTTTCCTCAGTGCTGACCGTTTACATGCACAGCTTATGGAAGGGAAGAAAATCGCACTGCAGCGCGACTTCACCGATACCCCGGATGGGCGGGATAATTTCAACGCTTTTTTGCAGACGGCAAAATTCCCCACTTATCTATTGACCGATTTGATCGAAGAAGATTTCCGTCATGAAATCGTTCCGCACTTGACTGGCAGTAGCCGCAATGCGCTTTTACGACGCAAGTTTGACCAGTTTTATCGGGGTACGCCGTTTCATCAAGCCACCCGGCTGAAACGCCAAAAAACCGGGCGGCGTGATGACGACATGCTGTTTTCGGCATTAACCAATCCCGCACTTATCATGCCTTGGCTGAATATCATGTTGGCCCAAAATATTCCGCTCGCTGGAATTTATTCAGTGCCGCAAATCAGCGCGCCTTTGGTCAAAAATAATCCTTCAAATCATTTGCTGCTCATTTCCTGGGAAAAATTTTCCGGCTTGCGGCAAACTTATTTCAGCGAGCATCGCCTGCAAATTTCCCGGCTCACTCCGCTGCATGCCGGGCTGACATTTCAGGAAGCGGTGGTAAAGGAACTCATCCGCACTTACCAATATTTGAAAAGCCTGAGCTTGCTTCCGTCAGGGCAATTACTTGATGTACTCATTTTGTGCCACGCTGATGATCGGAGAGAATTACAGGACAAATTATCCCAGGATCCGGATATGCGCCATGACTTCGCAGATATCGAGGAAGTCGGCACACAACTCAAGATTGATTATCGTTTTACCGATTCAGATGCCAGTCAGATTTTTCTGCATCAATTGGCCGTCAACCGCCCCCCCACTCATTACGCGAATGCGGAACATACGCATTACCATACGTTATGGCAATTGCGCCGCGCACTCAATTGGAGTAGCGGTGTGCTCTTGCTGATCAGCCTGCTATGGGCGGGCACAACTGTATGGCAAAGCGGGGGAAACGCCACCGAGGCCGAGACCATCAAGATTAGGGCACAACGGCTGGTAAAAGAAACGCAGCAAATCACGCAGAATTTTCCCGGCATGCATACCCCTGCTGCCGACATGAAGGCAAGCGTGTCTATCATGCGCAAGCTGGATCAATACCAGCCTGCTGCACAAATCATCTTGCAACCGATCAGCGCCGCACTTGACCGTTATCCGCAAATCGAGATAAACGAACTGGCTTGGCAAGCGGATGCCAAGGAGCCTGTGGCAAATAACACCCGCGCTGACCTCCCCGCCCAGATTATTATGCTCAAAGGAGATTTACAGGGTTTCGGTAACGACTATCGGGCCGCATTGGTCTATCTGGATCGTTTTCAGCTTGAATTAGGGATACGTGGCTATCAAGTGACTGCCCTTACCAAACCGCTCGATGTCAGCCCCAGCGGCAGCCTTGCTGATCGGCGCGAAGCACATGAAAGTGAACTGACTTTCTCTTTAAAACTTGTCTGGAGACCGGCAATATGAAATTCTCCAACGCAGACTTTTATCAATTACGCTGGAGCCTGGCAGCGATCTCGGCATCCATTTTGCTGAGCGGCCTCATTTTGTACAGCAGCAGTCAATATGCGGAGGCCACCCAAAAAGATCAGCGCACCGCCCAAAGTCAAATGAATGATGCGCGCAACCGTTTAACCATGGCCACCCAGGATCAGGAAAGCCTGGCAGCTTTTTCCCATGAATATGACACTTTGGAAAAAAACAAACTCATCGGTGATGATCATAGATTGGACTGGATGGAGGGATTGGAAAAAATCCGCAATCAAAATCGCGTTATCGATTTTCGCTATAGCATTGCGCCACAAAAAATCTATGCGCCGCAACCGGCCATAGACAGCGGCAATTTCGATATTCACTATAGCGAAATGAAATTGCAATTTGCTTTGCGGCATGAAGGTCAGCTATTGAATTTTTTCGACGCACTGCGCAGCCAGATTCAAGGCCACTATCAGCTTGAAGGTTGTACGATGCAACGGAACGATGCAGCAGAGGATGCCGGCACGCCCATGCATCTCAAAGGTGAATGCAATGGCGGCTGGATCACATTGAAAAACCGGAACGTCCAATGAAAACGTTAGTTAACCTATGCTGGCTTAGCTTGATGTTACCCGTCGTGGTTAGTGCGGAGGAATTGGGACGACTATTTTTCACCCCGGAACAACGCGCGCAAATGGATGACGACTATGCACAAAAGCCGCAACCAGATGGCAATGTCCGCGCACTCGAACTCAACGGCATTGTGCAAAAACGAGGCGGGAAACGCACCGTCTGGATAAATGGCGTACCACAACAGGCCGGAGTTAGTGATGACAAGACACCTGAAAGCGTACCGGTTACGGTGCCCGGAAAGGATAAATCGGTTCGACTCAAAGTCGGCCAGCGCGTCTTGCTGACTCCCGCTGCAAACCCGGAAGGCACACCCTCAGAGGCGCAAAAACAAGATTTGTCAAAATAAAACCATGACAGCAATACGCATCGCCAATTTCAATAGAGGCCGCCACTATCAGCATGGTGCGGCATTGATGGTGATGCTGGTGATTATGGTTATGGGGGGTATGGTGTTTCTAGTCAGCGCGCTTAGCAGCTCGGCATTGCAAACCAAGCGGGATAAAATTACGGCTGATGCTTTAGCGCAAGCCAAGGAGGCGTTAATCGGCTATGCAGTGGGCGTGAACTTTACTGGCGGAGCAGAGCGTCCCGGTGACTTGCCCTGCCCCGACATCAACAACGATGGCATTGCGGAACCCTCCTGTGGCAATGCTGCTGGTAATAATCAAGCACAGCGCCTCGGACGTTTGCCCTGGAAGACGCTAGGAATATCAGACCTACGGGACGGGAGCGGAGAAAGACTATGGTACGCCGTCTCAAATAATTTCAAAAAATCAATCCGAACAGCCGTGTTAAATAGTGATAGTCCGGGAACCATTACAATACACGGTCTTGATGGTAACGTAGTGAACGATGGCAGTACAACAAACGGGGCAGTGGCTGTCATCATTGCCCCTGGAAATAGTTTAACTCGCCAGGACAATGTTTCACAAGCCAGGGGCTGTACTGTGGGAGTTGATTGTGATGCCACAGACAAGTGTACCTCCGCTTCACCTACCACTGTACCAAAATGCAACCCCGTAAATTATCTGGATATCGCCACAGTGGGCGGTAGCACTGAAGATAATGCCAACTTTATAGATAACTCCGCAACCAATGGGTTTATTCAGGGCAGAATAAAAGACAACAGTGGCCAGCTCATAGTCAACGACCAATTGCTGGCCATCACCCAAGACGCCATCATGCGGCCTATGCAAAAACGCGTAGCCGCCGAGGTGAATCAATGTCTTACAGATTACGCCGCTCAAGGACAAAATAATGGACGTTACCCTTGGGCAGCTAAACTTGATACCAGTGCTGCGCCCGACTATGGTGATGACTCAGACACGCTTTTCGGTAGGCTACCGGATACATTCACCAGGACTTTTGCGGACAGCGCTGGAGGAATGAAAAATGGATGGACCACAATATGCAATATGAACTTGGGGTCATGGTGGAGCAACTGGAAAGAAATGGTATTTTATGGGCTGGCCGATGCCTACAAACCGGTTAATCCTCCATCCACTCCCACCACATGTCCGACCTGCCTCACTGTCAGCCCCCCTTCCCCTATGGCAGACAAAAAATTCGTAGTGATCGTCGCGGGTAAAAAATTGGGGGGGAAATCGCGTAGTAGCCCTTTTGATAAAGGCACATTAAGCAATTATCTCGAAAGTCCCAATGATGTGGGCACCATATCTTTTGCACAAGGTATATCCTCAGCAACCTTTAATGATGTGGTTATCTTCCAATGAGGATGCATAACAAACCTCCTTACCCGCAAGGTGGATTTTCATTGGTCGAAATGGCTATTGTGCTGGCTATCGTGGCATTGCTCTTGGGAAGTTTATTACCAACAATATCGAGCCAGATTGAGCAGCAACGCAGAAATGAAACTCGCAAGCAATTGGATGAAATAAAGGAAGCATTAATTGGGTATGCCATCATCTATGGTTATTTACCTTGCCCCACTACTACCACCGATCCAGCCAATGCGAGCTATGGTGTCGCCGATACAAGTTGCAGCGGGGATGCCTTAGCAGAAGGCTTTCTGCCATGGAAAACCTTGGGAGTTGCCGAGACTGATGCTTGGGGAAGCAAGCGGAGCAGCACTGGCAGCCTATGGATAGGATATTGGCGTTATCGCGTAGATCGTAATTTCAATTCAACAATTACAATAAGCACAGGGTTTTGCACTGGGGCAAATGATTGCCTTTTAATAAAAGATAACTTAGGAAACAACTTAACAGAAACCTCCGCTACTAAAGAACACCCGGTTGCTATCATATATTCAACTGGCCCAAACATAACTGCAGATGGTCAAAACGCCAGCTGGGAAGCAACCAGTGGAATTTATCAAAGCGATGTACCAAGCGCATCTTTTGATGACATCCTGATTTGGATTTCGCGTCCGCAATTATTCAACCGCATGGTAGCGGCGGGAAAGTTGCCCTAGGCGCGCCGCCACGTTGTGCCCGATGAAGCGTCTTCCAGCACAATGCCGGCAGCCAATAATTCTTCGCGGATGCGGTCGGCTTCGGCGTAGTTTTTGGCTTGCTTGGCGGCAGTTCGCTCATCAATAAACCTCAGGATAGATTCTTCCCCATAGCTTACCGACACTTCAAGACTATCAGTAGCACTCGCGGTATCAATCATATCGACGTAGTGCGTCCTCTTTCCTTGCAAAAACTCTTGCGGGTCGCGTTGTAACAAACCGAGCGCACCTGCCAATGCTTTAAGTTGGGTCGCGGCTTCAACAGACTGATTGCGGTTCACTTCGTTCGCGAGATCGAACAACACGGCAACCGCTTCCGGCGTGTTGAAGTCATCGTCCATCGCCACCTTGAAGCGCTGCGCATGAGTACCATTCCAATCCACAGGGTGCGCAGTAAAAGGCTCGGATTTCAGCGCGGTATACAATCTGGTCAGCGCACCCTTCGCATCATCCAGATGCGCATCGGAGTAATTCAGTGGACTGCGGTAGTGCGCACGCAGGATGAAGAAACGTACCACTTCGGCATCGTACTTTTTCAAAATCTCGCGGATGGTAAAAAAGTTTCCCAAACTCTTGGACATTTTTTCCTTGTCCACATTGACGAAGCCGTTGTGCATCCAGTAATTCACAAATGTACACTGATGCGCGCCCTCACTTTGCGCGATCTCGTTTTCGTGATGGGGAAATTGCAAATCCGCGCCGCCGCCGTGAATGTCGAAATGTTTGCCGAGCAATTTGGAGCCCATCGCGGAACATTCGATATGCCAGCCGGGTCGGCCTTTGCCCCACGGCGATGTCCATTTTACTTCTTCTGCTTCGCTGTCCTTGGCGTGCTTCCACAGTACGAAATCAAGTGGGTCATGCTTGCTGTCCGCAACATCGACTCGTTCACCGGCACGTAAATCTTCTAACGATTTTCCGGATAATTTTCCATAGCCAGCAAATTTGCGTACTGCGAAATTTACATCGCCATCTGCCGCCCTGTAGGCCAGGCCATTTTGTTCGAGGCGCGTAATCATTTCCAGCATTTCCGGCACATATTGCGTGGCGCACGGTTCATGGTCTGGGTGTTGCACACCCAATGCATCGGCATCTTCGTGCATCGCAGCAATGAAGCGTGCGGTGAGCACATGAATAGACTCGCCATTTTCCGCCGCGCGCTTGATAATTTTGTCATCGATGTCGGTGACGTTGCGCACGTAATTAACCTCGTAGCCGCTCGCCTTGAGCCAGCGATAAATCATGTCGAATACCACCAGCACGCGCGCATGGCCAAGATGGCAATAGTCGTACACCGTCATGCCGCACACATACATGCCGACCTTGCCCGGCAAGATAGGTACAAATTCCTGTTTGTCGCGCGCCAGCGTGTTGTAGATTTTTAACATGATTTAAGGTGGAAGCGGATGGAAAGCGCGCGCCACATAGGCGATGACATCCTCTACTTGTTGTTCCGACAACACCGATTTCCATGCTGGCATGGAAGTGCCTGCAAGCCCGTCGCGTATTACTGTTCTCAAACGCGTTCGGGTCATGCTGTCCATGACCGGAGACTTGGTCAGATCGCGCGGATGAGGTTCCATAAAACTGCCTATCCAGTTA
>JANYHX010000146.1 GCA_025362155.1 Gallionella sp.
GTTGCGACCATTTTCGGGGCTGATCGAGTAGCCGTATTTTTTGGCATTATTAAACAGGTAATCTACCCTGGCAGAAGCCAGCCTGCCTTGCGCCGGAATGGATCCATCGTACCCTCCCCAGGGCGGTAATGGAGTCAAACCAGAGACGCTGTTGCGTTTATAGCCGAAGGTCAATTCGTGTTGCTGATCCAGTTTCAATAATGGAAAGGTGAAAGCAACATCCAGCATCTTGGAGCGCTCAATGTAATTATGCTGTGCAGTAAAGCCGACTCTTTGCTCAAGCAGATTCGCATAACTGATGTCCATGTCCTGTGCATGCAATTTCAAACTGGGAAACCATCCATCGTAGACGTAATTAAAGTCATACCAGCTGCGGTGCTTGGCAGGGCCATACAACGCGCTCAAGGTGTAACTGTGGTGCTCAACCGCATCGAAGCCAAAGGTAAACAGCCCGATCAGTGTGCCGCTATAGGTGCTGTAACCAAAATTGGGCAACCACAAATGGGGGGCCAAGGTGGGCAACGGATTATAGGAACTCAGCGTGGCATCAACATTTTTTTCGACATACTTCATTACCGGGTAAGGATCGACATAACTGGCCGCCACTTTCTGTACCGATGGATTGTCCATTACATGGATATCGAAACCACGTGAACTGTAATTCGCAAATGCAATTGCGCTGTCGTCAGGCGTAACGGTGGGCATGAACGCGCCGCCGAGCACATTGCTGACTTGGGATATCTGCTTGCTGGCGAAGTCGTATTGATAGAGGTTGAAAATGCCGCTGCGATCCGAAGAAAAGTAAATGCTGTGCCCATCCGCGCTCCACACCGCACCGCTGTCAATGGCGCGGTCATGCATCATCTCTTCGAGCTTGTTGCCGCGGCTATCGAGTATCCAGATGTCTTTATATCCGTCCGGCTGCCTGATACTGACAACGATTTTCTGTCCATCCGGGCTGAAGCGCGGTGTCTCGAACTGGGACTCGCTGCCTTCGGTGAGCCAACTGATGTTTTCTTCACTCACTATCGTTGCTGGAGATAACAGCATCGTTGCAAGCCGCGTTTTGCCAAGCTGGTTAGTCACGAATATCAGCTTGCCGCCATCCGGTGATGGCGCCGGATCTCGGGCGCGCAGATTTTTTGTGAGGCGAATTTCCTTGTGGCGCTTCAGATCGTAATAGTAAATGTCGTTGTAAAGGTTGGTATTACGCACTACCTCAATTTTGGTGTAATAAAATCCCTTGCCATCTGGCCGCCAGGCAATGCTAGCCGCAGATGAATTAATATTATTGATCAGTTTGTGGTCAGCGCTGCCATCGATGTTCATCAAGTGGGTCGCTGAATGTTCATCGGCGTTCCGGACAAAATAGGCGATCTGCCTGCCATCCGGGGAAATCGATGGGGCGAGATTCATATAACCGCGTTGAGTGAGGGCTTGCGATGCAGTCAAGCCTTGCGCGAGCACTCTTTGTTTGTCCGCGTCATAGCGGCTGGTCAGTTCGCTTTTCCATTCGTCCCACAAATCGCTGTAATCGCTGCCCAGCACGCGATTCGCGGTACTGCTCACCAGAAAAGGCCACCAGCGTCCGCTGTAGTCTAGCGACAGATCCGCCAATTTTTCGCGCCCGTATTTTTTTGCGATGAAAGCGGTAAAGCTGCCGCCGAACAAATACGGGACTTGCCCATCCGGAAATTTTTCAGTGAAGTTGGCCGCATGACTGATAGGCGGAAAATTGTCTTCCAGCACCGCCATGCGTAACACCATATCGGATGCGGGCGAGCGGTTACGACCTCCGCCGGTCAATGCTGTTTCTTCATATACCGCGAGGCCTTCGGTCAGCCATACCGGCTCCAGCAGGTTGGGAAAATACAGATTGCCAAAAATGTTTCTCAGTACACTGGAAGGGCCGTTCACCATATCCAACTGCACGATGTGAGTGTATTCATGCGTGATGAGTATCCGCATCCAGTCGTCGTAATTGGCAGCGCCAAAAATGGATGAGCCGAACGGCTGAGTGATATAAAGCGTGATCAGGTTATAAGGCAATGGAGTCGCCGAACCATTGGCATCATCCATCGCATCGACCAGGACGATATTGGTGCGATCATGCGGCTGCGACTTCATGCGCGGCACCAGCTGGGCATGCACGTCCTCGGCAATTACCACCGCTCTTTTGGCCAAGGTCTCTTCGCCCTGATGGTAATGGATCAAGAAATGTGGCGAGGACAGCGTCATCCAGGAAAAAGATGGGTCGGTCTTTGCAAAAGCGGCAGGCAGGTAAAACAGGCACAGCAGCAATAGCAGTTTATTAAAGCGCCGGGCTGCCCCGAAGAAAACGAATGACATCCATCACTCCTGCAAGATCAACACAACCTGTCCGTGAACCGATCCGTTTGCGCGATACAATACTGCACTTCTGCGCCCACAATTATGGACGCTATTTTGACCGGACAAATCGGAAAGCACCAGACATGTTTGAAGTGATCGTATTGGCTGTCGCGCTGAGCATGGATGCCTTCGCCGTATCCATCGGGCTGGGTTCCAAAGATGACACCCGAGGATCGGCAATGGGACTGGGATTAAAGGCCGGCCTGTTCTTCGGCATCTTCCAGGCGTTGATGCCCTTCATCGGCTACCTCGGCGGCAAGGGGATATTAGGCTGGGTTAATGCCTACGCCCACTGGATCGCCTTCGGATTGCTCGCGCTGATCGGCGGCAAGATGATTTACGAAGGCCTGCAAGAAGGCATAGAAGAAGACATTGCGGCGATCACCAACAAGATGATGCTGCTCCTGTCCATCGCGACCAGCATAGACGCGATGGCCGCAGGTTTCAGCCTGACCCTGCTGGACTTCAACGCCTACCTCGCCTGCCTCATCATCGGTGTGACGACTTTTGCGTTCAGTTGGGTTGGGATTGAGATTGGGAAGCGCAGTGGTACTTGGTTGGAGAGTAAGGCGGAGATTTTTGGAGGAGTGGTGCTGATATTGATTGGGGTCAAGATGCTAGTGGATTAGTGATGATTGGTTTTGTCTGATTACCCAAAGTCAACATCGCCGAGAATGAGACGCTCCCTCTCCCACAAGGGGCGAGGGAGCGGTCAGGTTTATTTCAATCCCAGCACGTCCTGCATGTCATACATCCCCGCCGGATTCGCTTTCAGAAAACGCGCCGCGCGCAACGCGCCCAGCGCAAAAGTGGCACGACTACTGGCTTTGTGGGTGATTTCAATGCGCTCGCCGGTGCCCGCGAACAACACTGTGTGATCGCCGACGATGTCGCCGCCACG
>JANYHX010000149.1 GCA_025362155.1 Gallionella sp.
TGTGAATTTTGGCATACTCAGTCGTATTTAAAAAATCTTGACCGTCCACTCCACCGATCAAAAAAAGGGTGTTATCAATTGCCACCACCGCAGCACCCGCGCGTGCAATGGTAAGCGGAGCAGTTTCTTTCCAGTCAGGAACCCACAGTTTGCTTTGTGTACTGCATGCGGACAAACAGCACAGCAGTATTAAAATGGCGACTTTATTCATAAATTCTTTCAATTAGATAGCGGATTAAGGGGAAGGCTGGGTTCATGAGGATAATCTTAAAGCCTTGTCAGCATGCATGATACACATCCTGAGATGCTAGGTCAGCCATGTTGGGCATCGACAGCAATAGTTGAGTTACGAACCAACTTGGACTAAAATAGTCCTAGATATGCGAAACGAGGTGAATGATGTTGCGTTTAAGCAAATTGGCGGATTATGGGAGTCAGGTCATGGCCTATATGGCCCGGGACAGTGGTGTGCACAGCGCGAGCGAAGTAGCCGCGGGGTTAGGTCTCGCCATTCCTACGGTGAGTAAAATCCTCAAAATGCTGGCGCGGGAAAATCTTGTCGCCTCGGTGCTGGGGGCAAAGGGTGGTTACGCCTTGGCGCGCCATCCCAGCGCGATTTCAATGGCGGAAATTATCAAAGCCATGGACGGTCCCATTTCGATCACGGAATGCAGCAGCACATCCACTTGTGTGCGCGAATCAATTTGCTCCACTCGCAGCAATTGGCAGGGAATCAATCACATTATTCTGGACGCTTTGGAGAAGGTAAATCTGGCAGCAATGATTGCTCCCAAAGCGATGCTGGTAAACACCAAACCACAGATAGTAAATATAACTGCGCTGCGCTCGCGGGGTGGCTTGGTTTGAACATATTTGCAACAGGTATTTATATTTTTGGAGAATGACATGGCAATTACATTAACGGAATCGGCAGCAAAGCACATTCAGAACCAGATCGAAAAAAGCGGCCAGGGAATCGGGCTGCGTCTGGGCGTCAAAAAATCAGGCTGCAGCGGTTTTGCTTATACCTTCGATATTGCACAGGAAGTGTTTGAGTCGGACACGGTTTTTGAAGGTTACGGCGCCAAGATTCTGGTCGATGCAGAGAGTTTGCCATTTCTGGAAGGGACAGAACTTGAGTATGCCAAGGAGGGGTTGGGGCATGTGTTTAAGTTCAACAATCCTAATGTTAAAAACCAATGCGGCTGCGGCGAAAGTTTTGCAGTTTAAGGATTATGGGACCTTTAGGAATTCATTTTGCGGAGTGAAGCGAAAGGAGCCGCGCAGCGAATGACGAGGCATATCAGATTGATAGACGAGGAATGAGCGAGCACGCGACGCCGCGATTCGCCCGGAAAATTAATTTATAGAGGTTACCTTATGAGTGCAGCATTACAAAAACTGGTTAACCAGCCCTACAAGCATGGCTTCGTTACCGACATCGCCACCGACGCTGTTGCCAAAGGCTTGAATGAAGATGTGATACGCATGATTTCCAAAAAAAAGGAAGAGCCGGAATGGCTGTTGGAATTTCGCCTGAGCGCTTATAAACACTGGCTGACCATGGAAGAGCCGACCTGGGCAAACGTAAGTTACCCCAAAATTAATTTTCAGGACATCATTTATTTTTCGCAGCCGAAACCGAAGAAAAAATTGGCGAGTCTGGACGAGGTCGATCCGGAATTGAGGCGCACTTTCGAAAAACTTGGCGTGCCTTTGCATGAACAAAAGATGATGACGGGGGTGGCCGTCGATGTGATTTTCGACAGCGTATCGGTGACCACAACTTATAAAGCGAAGCTGGCTGAGATTGGGATCATTTTTTGTTCATTTTCTGAAGCGGTGCGCGAATACCCTGAGTTGGTGAAACAATATCTGGGCAGCGTGGTGCCAAGTGGTGACAACTTTTACGCCGCGCTGAATTCTGCGGTATTCACTGACGGATCGTTCTGCTACATCCCGAAAGGGACCAAGTGCCCGATGGATTTATCCACTTATTTCAGGATCAACACCGAAGGTTCGGGGCAATTCGAACGCACCCTGATCATCGCCGAGGAAGGAAGTTCGGTGTGTTATCTGGAAGGCTGCACCGCGCCGCAGTTTGACACCAACCAGCTGCATGCGGCGGTGGTCGAACTGATTGCGCTGGACAATGCCGATATCAAATATTCAACGGTGCAGAACTGGTATGCCGGTGATGAAAACGGCAAAGGCGGCATCTACAATTTTGTTACCAAGCGCGGATTGTGCAAGGGCATCAATTCCAAGATTTCATGGACTCAGGTCGAGACCGGCTCTGCCATCACCTGGAAATATCCGAGTTGCGTGTTGCTAGGTGACAATTCCAGCGGCGAATTTTATTCGGTGGCGCTGACCAATCATCTGCAACAAGCTGACACCGGCACAAAAATGATTCATGTCGGCAAGAACACCCGCAGCAAGATCATCGCGAAAGGGATTTCCGCCGGCCGTTCCAACAATAGCTATCGCGGGTTGGTCAAGATAGGCAGTCGTGCAACTGGAGCCAGAAATTATTCGCAATGTGATTCGATGCTGCTCGGTGATCGTTGCGTGGCGAATACTTTTCCGACCATAGACGTGCAGAACACTACGGCAACGATTGAGCATGAAGCATCGACGTCAAAAATAGGAGAAGACCAAATGTTTTTCTTCGCCCAGCGCGGCATAGCCTCGGAAGACGCGATCTCGATGATCATCAACGGCTTTTGCAAGGATGTGTTTGTGCATTTGCCGATGGAATTTGCGGTCGAAGCAACCAAGTTGCTTGGCCTAAAACTTGAAGGGAGTGTAGGGTGATCAACAAGGGTAGCAAGGTGTTGCTGGAAGTCAAAAATCTCAAAGCTGTAGTTGCCGGTGTTGCTGAAACCGAAATCTTGCGAGGGGTCAATCTGACTGTGCGCGCAGGTGAAGTGCATGCCATCATGGGCATCAACGGCTCGGGCAAAAGCACTTTCGCCAAAGTGCTCGCGGGGCATCCCGACTATATCGTGACAGGTGGAACCGTAATTTTCGAAGGCAAGGATCTATTTTTTTTGGCTCCCGAGGAACGTGCCAGAGCGGGACTGTTCTTGGCATTCCAGTATCCGGTCGAAATACCCGGCGTGTCGAACAGCGCATTGTTACGCCTGGCCTACAACACCTTGCAGATCGAACGCGGTCTTGAAGAACTCGACCCGCTCGAATTTGAAGATTTGGTGCAGGAGAAGATCAAAGTCGTTGAAATGGATGCGAGCTTTCTTGATCGCAGCGTGAATGAAGGATTTTCAGGCGGCGAAAAGAAGCGTAACGAAATTCTGCAAATGGCGGTACTGGAACCCAGGCTCGCTATTCTGGACGAGACCGATTCGGGTCTGGACATTGATGCTTTGCGTATTGTGGCGAACGGTGTGAACAGTTTGCTCACTCCCGATAATGCGGTGGTGATGGTGACCCATTACCAGCGCCTGTTGAATTATATTGTGCCGGATTATGTACATGTAATGGACGGCGGGCGTATTGTCAGAACGGGCGCCAAGGAGCTCGCGCTGGAACTGGAAGCGCGTGGCTACGACTGGCTCAGGGCGGCAGCGTGACCATGATTCCAGAACCGGGGAACAAGGAACAGTGCTTTGAGCAATTACTGCTCGGCAAAGCCATTAAGTCTACCGTTCAATCTGAGGCATGGCTGGAGCAGATTCGGCTGGATGCTTTGCAACATGCTGCGGCGTTGAGTTTCCCTTCACCCAGAAATGATGACTGGCGCTTCACCGACTTGTCCCCGCTGTTTTCGCACCACTTTCAGTCGGTAAAGTCCTATGCCCAAGTAGCACTGGGCGCCATCGAGAGATTTTTGATCCCGAATTCGATCAGGTTGGTTTTTGTTGACGGAAGCTATGCATCTGCGCTTTCTGATTTATCGCAACTAGGTGTAGATGTGACGGTAGCTTCACTGGCTGAGCGCTATGGAGATAGCCTGGTCGAGGAGAATTTTGGGAAGCAAGCGCCCTATAAGCAAGATGCATTTGTCGCATTGAACACCAACTTTTTCGAAGATGGAGCGTGGGTTCATGTTGCAAAAAAAATAACCAAACCGATTCATCTGTTGCATGTCGCGACCAGACGTGAGATTGCATCCGCCATCTATCCGCGTTGCATGGTGGTGATGGAATCGTCGAGCAGTGCGACTATAGTCGAAGATTATGTGGGCCAGGGTAACGGCGACCAGAATGGCGGAATTTATTTTACCAATGCAGTAACCGAAGTGATTCTGAAAGAGCACGCGCAATTGCATCATGTACGTTTGCAGCGCGAAGAAAAAAATGCGTTTCATATTGGGCACTGTTCGGTTGAAGCGCGCAAGGACAGCGTTTATACCGCGACTTCTGTAGCGTTAGGTGGGCGACTGTCACGTCATACCTTGCATGTGACGCAACAAGGGCAAGGTGCAGGAATCCATCTTGATGGGCTGGCATTGATCGCCGGTCGCCAGGTCGCCGATACCCATACCTTGATTAACCATGCCGCACCCGGAGGCAAAAGTGTGCAACTGCATAAATGCATCGCCGATGGCTCAGCCCATGCGGTTTTCAGCGGCAAGATCATCGTGCATGTGGGGGCAACCGGAACCGACTCAGCACAAAGCAGCCGCAATTTGCTGCTTTCGGACAAAGCGCGCATTGATACCCAGCCGCAACTGGAAATATTTAACGACGATGTGAAATGCAAGCATGGAGCAACAGTGGGCCAGATTGATACCGAGGCGCTGTTTTTTCTCAAGAGCCGGGGATTCAGCGAAGAGCGCGCCAGAAATCTGCTGACCCACGCTTTTGCCGCCGAGATTATCGCCAAAATTCCAGTGCCCTCCGTGGTTGCATCATTGAGCCAAGCGATACTTGAACGTATGAGCGGAGGCCGCCAATGAAAATAGAACGTGTGACCGTTGCAGAAATGAATGCTGAAAAAATTATAGGCAACCGGGATATAGAACAGATACGCGCCGATTTTCCGATCCTCGGCCTGAAGGTTGCAGGTAAGCCACTGGTCTATCTGGATAACGCCGCCAGTAGCCAGATGCCGCAGGCAGTTATTGATCGCATGGTGCGTTACCAGAGTGAGGAGCACGCCAACATTCATCGCGCGGTGCATTATTTGAGCGAGCTGGCCACCAAGGAATATGAGGCGGCGCGCATCAAAGTACAGCATTTTATTAAGGCCAAAGAATCC
>JANYHX010000177.1 GCA_025362155.1 Gallionella sp.
GGGAAATTCTGTCCAATCAAGCGGAGCCACCTCTATGTTTAGAAATTTACTTTCATACCCACTTGGGCGCCGGAATCAAAGATAATGGCTGGTAACAATTTCAAGCCAAATTCAATTCTTCGATAGCCAAGGTAGGCTGTGGTTTGTGGAAGAATTTCGTATTCAAGGCGCAGGCTAGTTTCAGTATAACGATTGCCTCCACCAAATGTGACTATTGAGGGCGCATAATATAATTGTCCTAGAATGCCAACACGAGGTGCTGAGGGCGGTGAAAAATGCACCTGCACTCCTAGGGCTACAGAGGAAAGTGCACTTGGTTTCGTATTGGTTATTACTCCTTTCATACCAAAACTTGTAATAATAAATTTAGGAGCAATACTTCTACTAGAGATATCCTCGGGAGGATTGTCCGGTGTGCTCTTGGTGTTATGGATAAGAAATCCAAAATCACCCATTAGATTTTGATTTTCATTATAAAGAGCGCCTAAATGGAATTCTGATTTCTCGGGATTCTCCTCGGACATCGGAAATCCATATTGTATTTGTATACTATTCCCTCGCAAATTAAGATCGATACTCTCCGCCCATACTGTTGCACTAGCGAGTAATAAAACGAGTGTAACAACGTGGCGCCAAAACATAACGTCTCCTTAGGGATAATCTAATACGGAAATGAATGAGATAAAGGCTGACTGTATTCGCTGAGAATGAATATTAATAATTTATGGGGTGACTGATGGGGCTCGAACCCACGACAACCGGAATCACAATCCGGGACTCTACCAACTGAGCTACAGCCACCATTGATGGGACAACTGACCAAACTACTGCAATCAACTAGCCATCTGACTTGTCCAGCAAAACGCTGGATAAGTCATTGGTTATAGCCTTTCCGCTAAACCGATAAGCAACATCGGCAAGCCACTGGATATATGACTATTTGCTGACAGGCACTGGTGTGCCCGACAGGAATCGAACCTGCAACCCCCAGCTTAGAAGGCTGGTGCTCTATCCGGTTGAGCTACGGGCACAATTCTTTTCTTAGGCTAAAAATCCAAATATTCTCCCAGCTGCTGCGCGGCGATATTGTTTCTACGCCTGGCATAGTGACGAGCCGTGAATTTCTAGAAGCGCCCGGAAAAAACTACTAAAAACTTGGTCGGGGTGGAGAGATTCGAACTCCCGACATCCTGCTCCCAAAGCAGGCGCGCTACCAGGCTACGCTACACCCCGAAGGCTGCGCATTATACAGACGCAGACCCAGAAATCAATTTAAATGCAATCAATTTAGTTTTTGATGTTTCTTCAGTCTGGGTGTAGCCAGCATCAGGTAATAACCCATGGACCATAATGTCAGCAGTGCAGCAAGATACAGCAGCAACGAACCGACCAACTGGCAATCAATCCCGAGTAGGTTGTCGTGATACAGCAGCAACAATACCGCCACCATCTGGAAGGTGGTTTTAAGCTTGCCTAACATCGAAACAGCGATGCTCCGCCCTTCTCCAAGCTGTGCCATCCACTCACGCAATGCAGAAATAGTAATCTCGCGCCCAATGATGATGAAAGCGATGATCGCATCCGCGCGACCCAGCTTTACCAATACGATTAATGCCGCAGCCACCATCAGCTTGTCGGCCACCGGATCAAGGAATGCGCCGAATGCAGAGAACTGGTTTAATTTGCGCGCCATATAACCATCCAGCCAATCTGTGCCTGCTGCCAGCAAAAACACACTGGTACTGATTACGTTTTTCAGATGTGGGCTAAGCGTGTCGCTGGATAAATAAAAAACCGAAACGAACACCGGGATAAGCAGGATTCTTAACCAGGTAAGCAGATTGGGGATATTGAACGGCATGTAGCTAGTGTAGCTGCTGATAAATCTTTTCAGCAAGTGATTTACTGATTCCTTCCACTTGGCAAAGCTGATCAATGCTGGCCTGCCTGACTTCACGTAAACCGCCAAAATGGGTCAGCAGACTGCGCCGCCGCTTGTCCCCTACCCCGCTGATTTCTTCCAGCGATGAGGCGGTGCGCGCTTTGCCGCGTTTGGCACGATGTCCGGTGATCGCAAAACGATGCGCCTCGTCGCGTATTTGCTGGATCAAATGCAGCGCCGGATCGTCGCTGCGGAGTTGCCGTACTGTGCCATCTGGGAAGACCAATTGCTCCAAACCAGCCTTGCGCGCTTCACCCTTAGCCACGCCCACCAGTGCCAGTTCATTCAAGCCCAGCTCATGCATCACTTCCATCGCGGTATGCAATTGCCCCAGGCCGCCGTCGATAAGAATTAAATCCGGCTTGGTACCATTGCCCTCGACCAGTTTCTGGTAACGCCGGGTCAATACCTCACGCATGGCCGCATAATCATCGCCGGCCGTGATGCCTGGTCCCTCTGTAGAGTTGATACCCCCTCCGGCATGGCTCAGAACAGCAATGTTGTAACGACGATATTGCGCGGAACGCATGTCGAGATTTTCATACACTACACAGGATGCCTGCGTGGCTTCACCCATGGTGTGGCTGATGTCAAAACACTCGATACGTTGCAAATCCGGCATATCGAGAAATTCGCGCAACCTGTCCAGACGCAGCTTCTGTCCGCCCTGCTGCGCTTTACGTTGCTGCAAGGCCAGCAACGCATTGTGTTGCGCCATTTCCAGCCAACGTTTGCGTTCGCCACTCACGGCGGGGGTGATACGCACCGCATGTCCGGCCTGCTCGCTGAGCAATTGCGCCAGCGCTTTATCGCTGCATTCTTCATTCAACACCAACACGGGCGGCACGCTGCGGCTTAAATAATGTTGGGCGATGAAAGCCTGCACGATTTCATCCGCGGATAAATCTTCGGCATGCTCCGGAAAAAAGCTCTTATCGCCTAAATGACGCCCGCCGCGCACCATCGCCAAATTGACGCACACCAAGCCGTCTTGTTGCGCTAACGCAATAATGTCGGCATCCGTTGCGCCACCGGTAGACTCAACGAATTGCTTTTGCTGCACGGTGTGCAATGCACGTAACTGGTTGCGCAAGACCGCAGCCTGCTCATAGTGCATTTTTTCCGCCGCACTTTGCATCGCAGTGTGCAAGGTTTGTTCGATCTCCTGATGGCGGCCTTGCAACAGCAACATCGCATTACGAATGTCGGCCTGATAATCTTCCGCTGAAATCAAGTTCACACAGGGGGCGGTGCAACGCTGGATCTGATGCAATAAACACGGGCGGGTGCGATTGTTGAACACACTGTCTTCGCAGGTGCGGATGCGGAATATTTTCTGTAAAAGTTGCATGCTTTCCCTGGCCGCATACGAATTTGGGTAAGGGCCGAAGTATTGGTCCTGCCGGTTGGGCGTGCCGCGATAGTAGGTCAAGCGCGGGAACTTACCCTGGGTTAAAACAATATAAGGATATGACTTATCATCACGAAACAATATGTTATAGCGTGGTCTTAATGATTTTATTAAGTTGTTTTCGAGCAGCAGTGCCTCTGCTTCGGAGCGCGTAACGGTGGTTTCGATGCGCGCGATATAGGAAACCATCAACCCAATACGCGGGGAAATATTGGTTTTGCGGAAGTATGAAGTAACGCGTTTTTTAAGCTGGTTGGCCTTGCCCACATACAGCACTTCCCCTTTGCCATCAAAAAAACGATAGACACCTGGCAGCAGAGGTAGACTGTCCAAAACGGGTTGCGGATTAAATGGCTGGTCGGGCTTCAAGGCGATGCAGGTATTGCGCAATATTGCCTATTACCTCCTCAAACATCACAGTAGTCAGGCGTTTGGTTTGGGTGTTGTAGCGGCTGCAATGATAGCTGTCAAACAGCGTCAGACCATTCGGCAACGCGTGTTGCGCGCCATGTCCAAACGCAAAGCTGCTCTTGCGCAGTTGCAGCGCCATCAATACTGCCTGATGGGCTATCCCGCCCAGAGCCAATATCGCAGCGCCTTGCGGCAATATCGATAATTCCTCGGCCACATAGCCATTACAGGTGCGAATTTCGTTCGGCTCAGGTTTGTTTTGCGGCGGAAGGCAACGTACCGCATTGGTTATGCGGCAGCCGCTTAGCTGCAAAGAAGGATTCGCATTCCCAGCTGTATCCAGCGGTTCGGCGCTATTGGAAAAACCGTACTTATGCAAGGAACCGTACAATAAATTCCCCGCAAAATCGCCGCTGAATGGCCGCCCGGTGCGGTTCGCGCCGTGCATCCCGGGAGCCAGCCCCACGATCAGACATTTGCTATCTTTTTCCCCAAACGAACTGACCGGCAACGCATAGTAATCCGGATGGGTGACTCGAACTTGATCGAGAAACCCGGCCAGGCGCGGACAGAGGCGACAATTTTTAGTGAAGGTAAGCATGCGTTATTGTTTCATACAGTAGTGTTTCATGCGG
>JANYHX010000236.1 GCA_025362155.1 Gallionella sp.
ACCGGAAAATCCTGCCGCCACCCCGGCAGCCGCATAGGTAATAGCCATCCCCAGCACGTATGCCAGCGAGAGGAAAAATGCGTGTCTATGAGTTATTTTATGGCCGCGCCCGACAATAATGCCAGACAGAATCGGGATCATCGGAAATACGCAGGGGGTCAAGGATAGCAACAACCCTGCACCAAAGAAAAAAGCAATAATCAGCCAAAAGTTTCCTCCCTTAAAAAGCTGGGCGATTTGCGAACCTTCTGATACCGGTGCAGGTAATAGCGTTGTTTGCGCTGAAGGAGGCGCCACAGTCGGCCCAGCAGTTTCAACAGACGCAACAGAAGTCGTGTTAGTCATTGCTAGCGCGCCGCTTCTTACGCTGGGCAGATTGATATGAAATGTCTTGGTAATGGGCGGGTAACACAAACCCTGGTCGCTGCAGCCTTGGTAAACGGCGTTTAGCGTAATGCTGATTGCCGCGCTATTGCTGGGGCGATTCAGCGTGATTTGTGCTGGAAATGATTGATGGAAAACTTCAGTGTCGCCAAAAGTGGCATCGTGTTTAATTTCGCCTCTGGGCAAATTGACTGCCGTGACTTTGACCTCATTGTCTGTGGTGGCAAAGGTAATTTTGTCCCGATATAAATAGTAGCCGGGTGTCACGCTGTAATTGGCCTGCAAGGTATGCGTATCGCGCGCATTGATCTCCAGGCCGAAAGCTTTATCCGGCGGCAGGAAGGTAGGTTGTTTGCTGCCACCAAAGCTAGAGAGTCGATCCAGAAATCCTTCCGCATTCGACGCAGGAACCACAAGACAAAACACTAGCAATAAAGCAAGACGCATAATTATTCCTTGAGGGGGGTGGTTTCTCCGGCTATCCAATCCAGATAAGCAGGTAAACCTGCTGCCACAGAGACAGCAATGATTTCGGGAAGTTCGTAAGGGTGCGCAGCGCATATTAATTTTTCAAGCCGCGGATAAGCGGCCTTGGTAGTTTTGATCAGTAGCGGTACTTCGGTAACAGTTTCGATATTACCCTGCCAACGATAAGTAGAAATGCACGGGGCAAGCTGGTTCACGCATGCGGCCGCACGCTCATCAATCAAATGCTGGGCAAGTTTTGCTGCTGAAGATGCATCGGGCAAATTTGTTAATGCCAAAATTATTTCGTTCTGGTTCAAGTAGGATCCGCGTCTATGTTAATTCCCTATGCCCCAGCTGCGAGAGCAGGCAGTTTTGAAGTAACTCCACGTCGGGCGTTTTATGGTCGAGCGACATATGCGGTCTTTTGCCAAAGCATTATCGCACCAAAAATAAGCAACCCCAATAATGTGTCCTCCACCAATACATATTGCACTGATGATTAATTTTTGGACTTCCCTCACCTTAAGTGGACACCTAGCCTTGTTTGCGCCAGACCTCTTCAAATGCTTCAGGGCTCATTCCATCTAGATGAGTGTGCGTCTAGCCCTGTTATAAAACACTTCAATATAATCGAAGATATCTGCTCTTGCTTTGTCCCTCGTATGATATACGTGATTTCTGATCCTTTCCTTTTTTAAGCTGCTAAAAAAAGATTCAGCCACCGCATTATCGTAGCAACTTCCCCGACGACTCATGCTTGCTTGCAAGTGGTGTTGATCACAAAATCTTTCCACTCATCACTGTCATATTGAGAGCCCTGATCCGAATGAATGATGATTGGCTACTTGGGCTGAGTCACCCGGGCCATGTCTGGTTTTATCCATCACGAACTGCTGCACCAGCCTGTTGGGAGCCGCCTTTTCTGGCTTGCTGTATCGGTGCTTAAACGTCTTGCAACCACGATGCGCTGCATCTTGTTCTCTTGCATGATGCGAGCCACGCGGTGTACGCCACAAGTCTCACCGAGCTCTCTCAGGTCACAGAAAACACGAGGACTGCCATAGATGCCTTGGCTTGCCTCAAAGGATTCCTTGATTAAACCCAGTAGCCGTCGGTTTTCCATGCTGCGATCAGACTCAGGCTTTGATCGCCAAGCATAATAACCACTTCTGGTGACATTCAGCACTCGACACAGGATTGCCACACCATGCTGATGCCGGACACTCTCAATAAACGCGTACTTTACTCTTTGCTTCTTGCAAAGTACGCGGCGGCCTTTTTTAGAATATCTCGCTCTTTATTGGCACGAGCCAACTCAGCACGCAGCCTGAGGTTCTCTCGTCTGACCTCGGCTAGCTCAACTTTACCTTTGTCCTCATCAGTCGGTTTGACCGTTTTAACCCACTTATACAGACTCTGCGCCGACACCCCCAGTCGTTTAGCAACATCCGTAACACTATATCCTCGCTCTACGACCTGCCTGACCGCCTCATCCCGAAATTCCTCTGCAAAAAGAGGTGGCTCCGCTTGATTGGACAGAATTTCCCATTTCTGAAGTGGATGCCTTGCAGTTAATGCCTACGCTGCTTTGGGCAATGCGGGGTTTCCGAAGTAGAACTCATCTGGCGTTTGGTCGTCAAGCGCCGTGTGAGGC
>JANYHX010000262.1 GCA_025362155.1 Gallionella sp.
GCATTGATGGCAGAGAAGATCGATTCAGTCAGTTGATGGGTTTCCAGCAGGCGGCGAAATTTGAGCAAGGTCGTGGCATCCGGCGCATTCTCTCGACCCAGGTCGATTCCAACAAAGCGGCGTATGGCTTGGCTGTCATACAGGGCATCTTCTATTCCTTCGTCTGACAGGCCAAAGCATTGTTGGGCAATGTACATGCGTAGCATGCGCTCCAACCCGATGGGTGGACGACCTCGTCCCCCGCTGCCGGGGTAATGCGATGCAATGACTGCCGTGAGCGATGCCCACGGGGTGACTGCTTCTATTTCAGATAGAAAACGATCTTTCCTCGTTTGCTTTTTCTTCGCTGCGTATTCTTGCTCTGAAAAACTCGCTTGCATCAAGTGCTCCTTCTCATTCTTGCCTGCACGTATTGTCTCAAAATAGCTCGGATCAGTCTGAATAAATCAGCGTTTCCCTAATCTACTTCAGCCCCTTATTTTTTATTGATGCGATAAAACCGCTGCTCCACGGTTCGTCCGCGTACATTGTCGAAGCGGTTAGACATCGCCTTGTCCAATTTATCCAGACGATCTGCGGGCAGCGGATGAGTTTTGAACAACAGCGCGACACTGCCATCGTCCGGGGCAACATGTCCGATTTGTTGCAATACTTCGGCAAAAGAATAGGGGTCATAACCGGCACGCGTAGCCAATACCACGGCCATACGATCAGCCTCGAACTCGGCGTTTTTGTCGAGTGAGCGCGCCACTATTTCTGCGCCGCTGCCGATCACCTTTTGCGCCTGGTCATTGCCCCCTACTTCCTGAGCGACCAGTTTGCCGCCCAAATCCACCAGCTTACTTTGCTGCAAAATTTTCAAATGATGCTGCCGGACGACATGGGCGATTTCGTGCGCCAATACCCCGGCCAGCGAAGCTTCATTGGTTAATTGTTTATATAACCCACGGGTAATAAAAATATAACCGCCGGGTGCCGCAAAAGCATTGATATCATCTGACTCAATCACGCCAAAGTGCCAGGGTAAATCCGGACGCTCGCTTTGAATAGCTACCCAGCGCCCGACATTGTTGACGTATTTTTGCAAACGATTGTCTTTGACCAAAGGCGCCGCACCCAGCAAATTGCCCGCGATTTGCCTGCCGATCACAATTTCTTCTTCCTGCGATATACCCATTACATTGGCTAATATGGCCGCAGCGCCGGGATTGCCCTTAATTTTTTGTTGAGCATCTTTAAGCTCTTGCTCAAACTGGCCGAAATCCGCTCCCTGCACCGAAGAGCAGCCGAATGCGGCCAGCATCAAAAACCATCTGATCGTTATTTTCATGGCCGCTGTCCTCCGGTAGCTGCGGCGGGCGCGGGCAGATAATCAAACCTCTGCACAGTCAACTGGCCTTGTTTGGCAAATTTTTGGGCTTCAGTGGGCGTAGTGGCAAATGATTCCGCAAGCTGCAATTCCTGCGCATTAAACTGTGCTGCCTTCAAATCTTCTTCGCTAAGGCCGCGTATGCCGGTAGTAGCCACCACCTTGCCGGTGCCCACTCGTCCCGAGGCCAAGCCCAGAATACCGCCCGCATTGCCCGATTGGCTGCGCGTCCCTCCTTTGGAGATACTTAACATACGCACCCATCCACTGCCTTTGGCACTTTTAACGCGCAGCCAACCACCCTGTTTTTTGAGAATAGTTACGCTATCTCCTGCCGCCAAGGTGGCCAGTACTTTTGCGTCGCTGAAGGGCTCCGTTCTAATTTCGCTGGCTTTGATGGCTGTTCCAGATTGCTGCGCTGCCAATGCGGGTTGCATGCTTAATAGCGACACGGTCAGTATCCCGGTCCATCCCTTCCAGCCTGCCTTAACCAGCTGGGCTAGTCGTTTCTTCAGCGCAGATTGGCAACGCCTGGATCGCAACATTTCCGTATAAAACTCCAGATAACAATCTATTAGTCGGCGCATATTATTTTCCTTGTTGTTGTTTGTCCCATTGCAGCACCGCATCGGCAAACAGTACTCGCCAGCTGGCGCGCGCTGCCTGACCGCCGGTAACTTGCCCGTGATGCACATACCAGTCCGCCACATGGTCGGGATAAGCCAGATATTTGCGCAGCTGCCGGGTAAGTTCGGTCAGCACTACCTGTACATCGGCCTCCACGCGTGCAATCCCTTCGGCATCAGCGGCATCCACCACCCATGAAACAGCAAAAGTTTTTTCAAATAAGTCCCACAGGCCTTTTTGGCTGCTTTTTAATATCTCTACGCTTTTTACTTCATGGCCGCAGTTTTCCAGCGCATAGCGAATTAATTCGAGCACCGCAGCCGATACCATATTTTTGCTGCTGTCGAGGCGAATTAATAATAGTGTAGCGCGTAATTCGCCGCTGCGTTGCAGGGTAGTGCGCACCATGTTCTGTTCCAGGGCTTTGCCGGTAGCCGCAGCGTAAATTCGCGCCACGGTGAAATACAGCAGGCCGACTGACACTGGCCCGGTTAGATTGATGTAAGTGGTAGTGAAGTTAATGCTGGCGTAAGAAATACCAATCAGAACAAATTGCGACAAGCCAAACAGTTGATCAATGGCCCCGCGCCGGGCGCCCAGATAAAAACTCCATGCAGTCAGCCACACCACCGCCAGCGTCAAAAACAGATAAGGCACACGCGCTTCGGGAAAGCGCAGGTAATCACCATGCTTCATATTGTCTATCGCCGTCGCCAGAATTTCCACGCCCGGATGCATCTGGCTGAGCGGAGTAGGCTTGCTATCAAACAGGCTGGGAGCGGTGGAGCCGATGATGACAATTTTATTTTTGAACTCATCCGATGGGCGCTTTTTTGCCTTGCTACTGAGGTCGGTATAAACGTCGCTGAAACTGACATATTTATAGGTAAACGGTTTACCTCGCCAGTTAAGCAGCACGTTCTGCGCAGCGGGCGTAGGCCAGCCCTGCACAGTGGCCAAACGCGCCGGCAAGGAAGGCATTTTCCAGCCGTAAGCATTCTGGTAAACCATATATTGCCGTGCCACGCCGTCGCTGTCCGGATAAATATTATGCAGTCCCAACCGTCCGCTGTTTAACGCCGCCGCAAAATGCGGCAATACCACCGCCACGGTAGCGTCCCGCTGTGCTTCATTCGATAAGGCTTGCACGCCCGGTATCATGGCTGGCTTTACTTCGCTTAAGGCATCATCGCCGGGATCCAGCCGCAACAGAGGAAAAAATGTATTGCTGGTGGAGGCAATGGCGCTATCGAAATATGCATCGCTGTCCGGGTTATAAACATCGGCGTCGCTGAACAAAATATCGAACACCACTACGCGCGGTTGCTGTTTTTCGATTTGCTCCAGAAATTCGCCCATCACCTGTCGCGGCCACGGCCAGCGGCCATAATCAGGGGCCATTGCCGCCAGGCTGGCTTCGTTGATATCAACGATGATGATGTCCTGGTCGGGCTTGGGGACGATGATGCGGTTACGCACAATCATATCGAAAGCGCCCTGGCGCTTTTCGGTCAGCCCGTGCAAAAATATCGCATCGCCCAGAGCGTATAGCGTAAACAATGCCGCCAGATACAAATAAAAACTGTTTTTCCAGTGCCGCGCCAGCCGCGCGGCAGTGGCCGCGTAAGCCTGGCGGAAAAGGCTGGGCAACAACAGGTTTAATTTCATCTGGATACCATCCTGAATAAGGCGCGTTCCTTGATTAAAGCATAGATTGCCGGAATCACAACCAAAGTCAAAATAGTCGAAGAAATCATCCCGCCTATCATAGGCGCAGCGATGCGGCTTTACTTCTTGGGACGTACGCGGGCATCGAAAAGGCCACTAAGTCGGCTCAAATTTCCTATTTACTACTCTTAGGTCGGGCCTGCATTTAATGCAGCCGTTAATCGCGCGATCTCGAATTCCTCGTCAACCTTAATCTTCAATACGGGCTTGCATTCAGTAGCATTAATTCGGGCCGTCCCGCTCTTGATTGATGGTCGCACCGATTACCGTGGCGCCCGACCCCTTATGCACTGGCATCGACTCGCCGCTCTCGACCGAGCCCTCCGCACACACTGATTGTTTACATATCCACAACCTGTTGTACGACTTGCGTCAATGCAGATGGTGTCTTGGTGGCATGTCTCCCCGGCTCCCTACCCGACTCGCCAGCTTGCGCAATTCGCTGAACCACAATACAACGCTGGCCATCCCAGCGCACACTAGCCACTGGTCAAATTCCAGCGGCACCGTGCCGAAGGCGAGATTGAGGAAGCCAAGATTGACGACCGCCACCTGCAGCAGCACCGACAGTGTGATCGCGCCCCAAAGCCACGGGTTGACGAACAGGTGGGCGAATGCACTCGTCGTGTCCGAGCGCGCGGTAAAGCAGGTGAACATGCTGGTGAATACGAGCACCGTAAAGCCTGCGGTGCGAGCAGTAGCGAGATCGTATGTGCCCTCGATTAGCCCGCCAGGCAAATAGATGTCGATCGTCAGCAGCGTCACTACGGCAATGACCAAGCCAGTCAGAATCACATTTGTCCACATGCGGGCGTCAATCACTCGCTCGCTTAAATGCCGGGGCTTGCGGGCCATGAGGTCGTCAGTAGACGGATCGACTCCCATCGCGAGAGCCGGTCCGGAGTCGGTGATTAAGTTGATCCACAACAGCTGTGTGGCGAGCAGCGGCAGCACCACTGCATCGCCAGCGCCCTTGAGACCGATCACGCTGGCGCCAACCACGCCCAGGAAGACTGTCAGCACCTCACCCATATTGGAAGACAGCAGGTAGCGCAAGAACTTGCGGATGTTGTCCAGGATGCCGCGTCCTTCGCGTACAGCCTCAACGATCGTCGCGAAGTTGTCGTCGGCGAGAATCATCTTGGCCGCTTCCTTGGTCACCTCGGTCCCGGTCCCCCCCATTGCGATGCCGATGTCGGCCGCCTTCAGGGCCGGTGCGTCGTTGACGCCGTCGCCGGTCATCGCGACGACGTTACCGTCGGCGCGCAGCGCGGCGACGATGCGCAGCTTGTGCGCGGGCGATACGCGAGCGTAAACAGACGTCCTACGCACCGCTTCGGCGAAGGCCGCATCGTCCAGCTCATCTAGCTCAAGTCCGGTCAGCGCAGGTGCGCCAGCCTCCACGATATCCAGATCCGCGGCGATGCGGGCGGCGGTACGTGGGTGATCGCCAGTGATCATGAGGACCCGGATGCCAGCGCGGCGCGCTTCGCGTATCGCAACCGCAGCCTCCTCACGCGGTGGGTCGATGATGCCCACGGTGCCCACGAAGACCATATCTCGTTCGAGCGACTCGGCAGTTTTCTGATGCTCGTCTGGAGCGAGGAGACGGTAGGCCACAGCGAGCGTGCGCAACGCTGCGTCGGACAGCGTGTCGACATCGGCCAAAATCTGCGCGCGCCGAGCGGCGTTGAGCTCAACGATCTCCATCCCCACCCGCACTCGGGTACACCTGTCGAGCAGCACGTCCGGGGCCCCCTTGGTGATCACCAAGGGGGCGTCGTCGTGTTCATGGTCGAGCACAATCGTCGACATCATTTTGCGCTCGGACGTGAACGGAATTTCGCCGATACGCTCGAAACGCCGCTCGCGCCGCGTGGTGACACCCAGCTTGCGCTCGGCCACCAGGAACGCCGCTTCCGTAGGGTCGCCGTGAATCTCCCACTCGCCGCTTGCCCCCTGACGCAGGTCGGCGTTGCCAGCCAGGCTGCCACCGCTGAGCATGACGATCAGCTCATCATGCAGCGCTCCGACAGTTAGTTGGGTGCCTTCATGCTCGACGCGCCCCTGAGGCGCATACCCCACCCCGGTCACATGAGCGCCGCCTGAGGCGGTCATCACCTGCACAATGGTCATTTCCGCACGAGTCAACGTCCCGGTCTTGTCCGAGGCGATCACCGAGGCGGAACCCAGCGTCTCCACCGACGACAGGTTCTTGACGATGGCATTGTGCTTCGCCATCCGTTGCACCCCCAGCGCGAGCACCACCGACAGGATCGCCGGCAACCCCTCGGGCACAGCCGCCACCGCCAGAGCCACGCCGAGCAGCAAGACATGAATAACATCGGCTGCGCTGCGGATGTTGGAGATTAGCAGGATGGTTCCCACCACCACGACAGCAATGATGATGACGGCGATACCCAGCATGCGCCCGATATGTCCAACTTCCTTCTCCAGCGGTGTCGCCTCCTCGGCGGTGGCCTCGAGCATTGCGGCAATCGCGCCCATCTCGGTATCCATCCCGGTCGCCGTGACCACGGCACGAGCGGTGCCTTGCGCGACGGCTGTGCCCTTGAAGACCATGTTGAGCCGGTCGCCGAGCGGCACCGGGTCACGCAGCGTGGCGGCGTCTTTGAGCACGGCGTCGCTCTCGCCAGTCAGCGAGGCTTCCTGCACGCGCAGTGACGTGGCCTGAACCAAACGTGCATCCGCCCCAACGGCGTCACCCTCGCCGAGCACGAGCAGGTCGCCACGCACCAACTCGGCGCTGGGCACACGCAGTACCTGCCCGTCACGCAGGACCGAGGCGGTCGCTGCGGTCATCCGGGCCAGTGCGGCGACAGCATTCTGAGCCTTGGCTTCCTGTACAAAGCCCAGAACGCCGTTGAGCAGGACGATGGTCGCGATGACAATGGCATCCACAGGCCAGCCGGCCAAGCCTTCAATCACCCACGCGACGAGCGCGATGACGATTGCAGCCAGCAATAGGTAGATGAGGGGATCCTGGAAGTGCGACAGAACGCGACGCCAAGTGGGCTGCCGCGGAGCAGAGTGGAGTTCGTTGGGGCCATCTGCCAAAAGTCGACGCGATGCCTCTTGTGCAGCGAGTCCATTTTCCAGGTTTGCGCCGAGAACCCTTGCCATTTCGTCCGCATCCTTGATGGACGGGTCATCGAGTTTGCCAACCTTCGCCTTAACAGTCTTCATATTCAAAATACCTTAAATGCATCCCTTGATCTCATCGTGAATTGGCCATCATCAATGAGAGCTTCTCCATATAACCCGCCAGTCGCCTATGGTCATCATACCGACGTCGACATTAACTTCGCTGCGGTGATGAAATGGGTAACAATTAGCATCCATATCTATTCCTTGATATCCCTAAAGTTGGCTGGGATGAACGGGTAAGTTTTCTTCTGCGCTCCCCCATTTGGCAGGGGGAAGGCTGCGCTGTTTGACCAGAGCGTACAGCACCGGAATCACCACCAATGTTAGCACCGTCGAAGAAATCATCCCGCCTATCATAGGCGCAGCGATACGGCTCATTACTTCGGAGCCGGTTCCGCTGCCCCACATGATGGGCAGCAGTCCGGCCATGATGGCGACTACCGTCATCATTTTTGGCCTCACGCGTTCGACTGCACCTTGCATGATGGCGTCGTGTAAATCCTCGCGGCTTACCAGCCGCGAAGCGTTTGCCCCCTCTCCCTCCGGGGGATAACCAGCGACTTGCCCGCTTGCGGGCTTAGTCGAATGGCTAGTTGTTCCATCAGGGTTGGGGTGGGGGTGGCTTGCACATTCCGCCAATTTTTCCTGCCAGGCATGTTCCAGATAAATCAGCATCACCACGCCGGTCTCTGCCGCCACCCCTGCCAGCGCAATGAAACCAACCGCCACCGCGACGCTTAAATTGTAATTGAGCAGCCACAACAGCCACACCCCGCCGACCAGTGCAAACGGCACCGAGAGCATTACAATCAATGATTCGGTGACGCGCCTGAAGTTGAGATAGAGCAGCATAAAAATAATCAGCAGCGTAATGGGAATGACGATTTTCATCTTGGCGGCAGCACGTTCCATGTATTCAAATTGCCCGCTCCAAGTCGCGTAATAGCCCGGCGGGAATTTTACTTTCTGCGCCACTGCCTTGCGCGCCTCTGCGACATAGGAGCCGATGTCACGGTCGCGGATGTCCACGTAGATGTAAGCGGACAGCAGCGCGTTCTCGGTGCGTATGGATGGCGCGCCTTTACTGATGACGACTTTGGCGAGTTGTCCGAGCGGGATCATCGCGCCGCTGCCCTCGCTAGTCATAGACGTAGGCACTAATACCTCGTGCGCGATCTGCTCTGGTGTGCCGCGCAACTCGCGCGGGTAACGCACATTGACGCCGAAGCGCTCCAGGCCTTCCACCGTCGTGGTTACATTTTCGCCGCCCAGTGCGGTGGCGACCACATCCTGTAATTCACCTACCGTCAGCCCGTAGCGTGCCAGCGCGGCGCGATCCGGTTCGATATTCAAATAGAAGCCGCCGGTGATGCGCTCTGCATAGGCGCTGGTGGTACCCGGAATATTTTTGACTACCGCTTCGATGTCCTTGGCCAGGCGTTCCATTTCCTCGAGATTTTTACCAAATACTTTAATCCCTATCGGCGTGCGTATGCCGGTGGACAGCATGTCGATGCGCGCTTTGATCGGCATGGTCCAGGAATTGGCCACACCGGGAAATTGCAAGGCTTTATCCATCTCGTCAATCAGCTTGTCGGTCGTCATGCCGGGTCGCCAATCTTCCTGCGGCTTGAGGTTGATCACGGTCTCGAACATTTCCAGCGGAGCCGGGTCGGTGGCGGTTTGCGCGCGCCCTGCCTTGCCGTACACCGACACGACTTCAGGAAAACTCTTGATGATTTTGTCCTGCGTTTGCAACAATTCCGCCGCCTTGGTCACCGACATGCCCGGCAAAGAAGAAGGCATATAGAGCAGCGTGCCTTCGTTCAAGGGCGGCATGAACTCGCTACCTAAATGTAATGCCGGGTATAGCGTCAACCCCATTACCAGCAGCGCTGCAGCGATCGTGATTTTTTTGTGACGCATCACAGTGGCAATGACAGGCCGGTAACTCCAGATCAAAAATCGGTTCAGCGGATTGCGTGACTCCGGCATGATGCGGCCGCGTATGAACAACATCATCAACACCGGCACCAGCGTGACGGACAGCAACGCCGCACCAGCCATCGCAAAAGTCTTGGTGAACGCCAGTGGTGCAAACAATCGCCCTTCCTGCGCTTCCAACGTGAACACCGGCAGGAATGACACGGTGATGATCAGCAGCGAAAAAAATAACGCCGGGCCGACTTCCTTGCAGGCGGCGATGATGGCAGCAGCGCGCTGCGATAAGATTCCTTCCCCTTCAGGGGGAAGGCCAGGATGGGGGTGGGGTTTCTGTCCATTTTTTCCCCCATCCCCACCCCCGCCCTCCCCTTGAAGGGGAGGGGGTGATAGTCGCTCCAGATGCTTGTGCGCATTCTCTATCATCACTATCGCCGCATCCACCATCGCGCCGATGGCGATCGCAATGCCGCCCAGACTCATGATATTGGAATTCAGCCCCAGCACGCGCATCGCAATGAAAGCGATCAGCACGCCTATGGGCAACATCACAATGGCGACCAGCGCACTCCGTGCATGCATCAGGAACACCATGCACACCAGCGCGACGATCACGCCTTCTTCGAACAAAGTGCGTTTGAGCGTGGCGATGGCGCGCTGGATCAACTCGGAACGGTCATACACCGTTTGTATCTTCACACCCTCCGGCAAACCTGCGGAGATTTCGGCGATCTTGTCCTTGATGTTCTGAATCACCTCCAGCGCGTTCTGCCCATAGCGTGCCATGGCGATGCCGGACACCACTTCCCCTTCGCCGTTCAGTTCGGTGATGCCACGCCTTTCATCCGGACCCAGTTCGACGCGCGCAATGTCGCGCAGCAGCACCGGTGTACCACGCTCGGATTTCACGACAATGTCCGCAATATCACTTTTGCCGCGCAGATAACCTTTGCCGCGCACCATGTACTCGGTCTCGGCCATCTCGATCACGCGCCCGCCGACATCGCGGTTGGAATCGCGTATTGCCTGCGAAATTTTGCTGAGCGGAATGTTGTAGGCACGCAGCTTCTGCGGATCGACCGTCACCTGGTATTGCTGCACAAAGCCGCCGATGGATGCGACCTCAGAAACACCGTGCGCCTTGGTCAGTTGGTAACGCAGATACCAGTCCTGCATGGTGCGCAGCTCGGCGAGATTATGTTTGTCGCTGAGCACCGCGTACTGGTACACCCAGCCCACTCCGGTCGCATCCGGCCCAAGCTGCGGCGACACTCCCTTGGGCATGCGCCCCGCGATGCTGTTGAGATACTCCAGCACGCGCGAACGCGCCCAGTAGATATCCGTGCCATCCTCGAAAATCACGTACACAAATGATGCCCCGAAGAACGAAAAGCCGCGCACGACTTTCGATTTCGGCACGGACAGCATCGCGGTAGTAAGTGGATAGGTAACCTGATCCTCTACCACCTGCGGTGCCTGTCCCGAGTATTCGGTGTAGACGATCACCTGTACGTCGGATAAATCCGGCAATGCGTCCAGCGGCGTTTTGACCACGGCATAAATTCCCGCCAGCGTGATAAACAGCGTGGCGAGTATCACCAGAAAGCGATTGCGCGCCGACCAATCTATGATGTTATTCAGCATTCCTTAATCTCCATTTATTATTACCCCCCATCCCCTCCCCAGCCCTCCCCTTGAAGGGGAGGGAGTCAAACTCCTTCCCCTTCAGGGGGAAGGTGGGGATGGGGGTGGGGTTAGCTTGTGCTTCTCAAGCTCCAACCAAATCGCTTCAACAACCGATTCAATCTCATTCAAAACCTGATTGTTCCAAAACCGCATGACTCGAAAGCCTGCGTTCTCCAACATCTGATCGCGCCGTACATCCCCGGTTGATTCATTGTGTTGCCCTCCATCTACTTCAACCACCAGCTTTGCTTCAAGGCAAACAAAATCCAGAATGAAATCGCCGAACGGATGCTGGCGTCTGAATTTGTAGTCCTTGATCTGACATCCGCGTAAACGTCTCCACAGCGCCTGTTCGGCATCCGTCATGTTGATCCGCAGTTTTCGCTGTATGCGGTTTTTCAGGACAAAGGTGTTGGTTTGGCCTTTCATTGTTTACCTCCATCTTTACTCTTGTCACCCATGCCACTCAACGCCGCCTTGAGATTGCTTTCTGCATCGATTAAAAAGTTGGCGGAGGTTACTACCTGTTCTCCTGCAGCGAGACCCTCTACCACTTCGACGTAATTTTCACTGCGGCTGCCAAGCTTTACGGTGCGAGGCTCAAAGTGCCCTTCTGCCCGCTGCACCAGCACAATTTGTCGGGTGCCGCTATCGATCACGGCTGAAGTCGGCACAGTGAGCACCTTGCCGTTTTGCGAAACTCCGTGAGATGCTCTGGGGGATGCGGCGAGCTCCATGTTGGCGAACATCGCAGGCTTGAGCAAACCTTGGCGATTGGGCATTTCCACCCGCACCTGCACAGTGCGCGTCACGGCATTCAAGGTCGGGGAGATGAAGGCGATCTTGCCCTGGAAAATTTTATTCTGATAAGCGTCCAGAGTGACATGTGCGACATTGCCCACTCTAACCTGCCCGATGTCCTGCTCGGCTACCTCGGCAACCACCCATACCGAAGAGAGATCGGCGATCTGGTAGAGCACTTCACCGGGCATGAAGCGCATCCCCTGTACTGCTTTCTTGTCTATCACTGCCCCGGAGACCGGCGCGTAAAATGTCACGCTGCGCTGCTCTTTGGAATTCTTGAATTGCCGGATTTGCTGCTCGCCGATTCCCCAGTTTTTCAGGCGCGCCAAACTGGCTGCAGCGAGTTGACTCATACTGCTTTTAGCGCTGTATACGGGCGCTTCACTACCCGTATCCTGCAGCGACGCTTCACCTTGCGCGGCAAGCGCATATTCACGCAATGCGGAAATCAGCTCCGGGCTATACACATCAAATAGCCGTTGCCCTTTGCTGACTGCTTGCCCAGTAGTGTTAACGTACAGCCGCTCCACCCAGCCTTCAAATTTTGGCGCAATGGTATAGGTACGCGCCTCATTGACTTCAACTCGTCCCACCGCGCGTATGGTTTTGTCCAGGTTACGCAATGTTGCCGCTTCGCTTTTTACACCCAGCTTCTGTACCTTTTGGATGCTTATACTGACCTGTCCTGAGCCTGTAGAAGCAGTTTGCTTGTCGTCCGTGGCATTCATCTCGCCATCCAACACAGGCACATAATCCATTCCCATGGAATCTTTCTTCGGTAGCGGCGATGTGTCCGGCAATCCCATCGGATTGCGGTAGAACAGGATTTTTTTGCCAGATACATTCTGCTCAATGTTTCCTGTCTTTCGAACGCCCAGCCCATATCCGGCGGCGCCCACACACAGAACAACCACAGCGCCAATTAATATTGCACTATTTTTTTTCATCATTCTTCTCCCAACAGACGTTCGATTTCTGCCCAGCGCAATTGCGCCTCAAGTTGTGCCTTGAGTTGCTGCTGCCGGGCTTTCAGTATCTGCCGCTGCGCATCCAGCAGGATGGCGAAGTCCACCCTGCCATTTTCATAGCCGCTCAATGCAGATTGGTAGGTTAGTTCGGCTTGGGGCAGCAGTTGAGTCGTAATCAAGGATGCGCTGCGCCGGGCGGTATCCAGGCTGATCAGGCTTTCCGATAAATCCGCCAACATCTGATTGAGCAGGGCATCACTGCGTGCTCCGGAAGCGGCCAGCATAGCTTCAGCCTCGCGCTGTTTCGAGTGGCGCACTCCTTGATGTAGCGGGATGCTGAACTCGACCATCAAATCCCAGGTCTTGATGGCACTGCCGCTCTGGGTGGGCGCAACCCCCACTGTGAAGCCGGGATAACGGTTGGTATAAGCAAGGTCTCGGCTCTTTTCGGCCTCGATTCTGCGCGCCTCAGCGATCAGCAATTGCGGGTTACGCGCGCGCAGCTTTTGTTCCAGCAGGTTGTAATCAAGTTGTGCTGCTGTTGGTAAGGGACGTAAAGATTCAGGTTGCGCCAATGCGGTCATCGCCGGGCGCGATAACAATGTATTTAGTCGGCCTTGTGCGTGATGCTCTTCCTTTTCCAGGTCCAGCAGTTCGCTGCGCAAATCCGTCTGCGCCACCTGTGCCACGATGACTTCTTGTTGTGCCCCTAGCCCGTGGGCATAACGTGTCTGCGCCACTTGCTCCAGACTGGTCATTAAATCCAGCGTTTCATGGGCCAGCCGCTGGCTGCCTGTTACATAGTAATACATGGCGTAGGAAGCTTTGATCTTGCTGGCCAATTCCGCCCAGCTTGAGGCGACTTGACCCTCGGCTTGCGCCGCCTGCGCCTCGGCAATCTCGCGCTGTAAATCGCGCTTGCCGAACCACGGTATGGATTGCATTAACGTATAGCGCGTGCCGCCTACTTGGGAAGGCAGCAGGCTGGGGCTTTTGTTCGTGCCTTGATTGGTAATGTCCATCAGCTCGGTGCGCAATATCGGGTCGGGCAGCGCCGACGCAGGCTCCACCCGTTGCTGGGCGGCCTCCACTTCGTAGCGCGACGCCGCAAGTTCGGGATTATGCTCCCTTGCGTAGTCGAGCAGCCCGGTGAGATTCGCGCCCAGCGAGGGCTCATCTGCAGCGCTGGCCGGAGTGAGCCAGAGCGCGTACAAAATGGTGTAAAGAAGTATTTTCATATTCCGCATCCTGTTGCATTACAAGACCATCGGACAGTCGCTAGCGACCGCCGCACGATGCGGGACAAGACAGATTATGAAATCAACCAGATGGTGAAATCACAATGGCGCCATGAATTCAAACCAACGGAAATAACAGACGGACTCGTCCCGCGTTAAGCGCGAGCGAGCGGTGGCGGATCAAGCGGAGCCGAGGTGAAGGATTGAAACTGCGTGGAGGAAGGGGCAAACGACTGTGCTGCGGAGGGGATATCTGCAATTGCGACCGTCACGGCCGCCAGGTAGGAACAACAGGCAAGCTGGCATATACCGTGGTCATTATGGCAAGTGTTTTGCTGATCGTGCTGGGGGATTTGTTGCTGCTCATCTGCGGCAACTTGCAGATATTGATCCATGGCTGAAGCAGTCTGCACGGTTTGCATGGCTTGGCAGTCGCCGCCCATGGACGGCATCACAATCGAAGCAGCCAGCGCATTGCCGCTGAATAGCGGTAACCAAACAGCTAAAAATATAGCAAGAAATTGTCTGAAATGGAGATTCATGTCTGTAGCTTGGCAAAACTTGGCGCATTAGTCAAACATTAATTAGGTGGCTGGCCAGCTAGAACTTACCATACAGCTTGCGCCCGCGTATCCGCGCGCGATGCGCGCGGCGTTGTTCGCCCTCGGTGAGCGGCTTGGGCTTGCTACCCTCGAATGGATTTTTACTGGAGTTGTATTGAATTCTCAGCGGCGTGCCTTTCAGCTTGAAAATTTCGCAGAAGGTGCGCTCCAGATAGCGCGTATAGCTCGCAGATACGTCATCCAGGCCGCTGCCGTGGATCACGATCAGGGGTGGATTACTGCCGCCCTGATGGGCGTAGCGCATTTTCGGAGTGAAGCGCCCGCCCTTGGGCGGCGCCTGCTTTTCCAATGCGCCTATCAGTGCACGGGTCAGTTTCGGCGTAGACAGTTTGGACATCGCCGCCGCATACGCCTCGTCCACGGACTTCAGCACGTTCGCAATGCCGTTCCCATGCAGCGCAGAGATATGATGCAGCTTGGCGAAGCTCAAAAAATGCAGCTTGCGTTCGATATCACGCTTGACCTGATCGCGGTGATGTTCATCCAGGCCGTCCCATTTGTTGACTGCGAGCACCAGCGCACGTCCCGCTTGCAGCACATAGTCGGCGACGTGCGCATCCTGTTCGGTGATCTGGTCACGGGCATCGACCACCAGCACTACCACGTTGGCGTCTTCAATTGCCTGCATGGTTTTAATTACGGAAAATTTTTCCACCGCCTCTTCGACTTTGCCGCGACGACGTACACCAGCCGTGTCAATGATGGTGTATTGCTTGCCATCGCGTTCGAAGTCGATGTAAATGCTGTCGCGTGTGGTGCCGGGCTGGTCAAACGCGATCACGCGCTGTTCGCCGAGGATGGCGTTTACCAAGGTGGACTTGCCGACATTCGGACGGCCCACAATGGCCAGCTTGGGCGGGTGTTCATGGTTAGTTTCTTCCTCAGCTGATTTTTCGTCCTCAGGCGGGAAATTCTCCAGCGCGATTTCGACCACTTCGTTTACATTGTCGCCATGCGCCGAAGAAATCGGCAGTGGTTCGCCCAGACCCAGCTCGAAAAAATCCACGGTGACTTTGGCCCGCGCCATGCCTTCGGCCTTGTTGACCAGCAGCAAAATTGGTTTACCGGTCTTGCGCAATTGCTCGGCAATAATGGCGTCCTGCGGGGTGCATCCGGCGCGCCCATCGACCAGAAACATGACCACGTCCGCTTCGTCCACCGCTTGACGGCTTTGCTTGGCCATCTCGAACAGGATGCCGTCCTTGGCAACCGGCTCCAGCCCGCCCGTGTCCACCACCAGATAGGGCCTATCCCCTACCCTGCCGCGTCCATAATGACGGTCGCGCGTCAGCCCCGGCTGGTCGGCGACCAACGCGTCA
>JANYHX010000264.1 GCA_025362155.1 Gallionella sp.
CAAGAATGAATTGTTCACGGCGACGCGCGGACGAGGTGCATTCCTCAACGACAAACGCCTGCGCGTCACCAAATGCCTGCATCTGGCCGACAGCCTGATCGGCACTGGTTTTCCTTACAGCAGTTTTGAACACATGGATGCCTACCTCGGCATTTTCAAAGATATGATACAAAAAACCGCTGGCCTGCGCCGTCCCGGCTCTGCCGCGCTGGATCTGGCATGGATGGCGGCAGGACGCAACGATGGATTTTTTGAAACCGGCCTCAAACCTTGGGACATCGCCGCAGGTACGTTACTGATTACCGAAGCGGGCGGACTGGTCAGCGATTTACACGGCAACGATACCTTCCTGCAGAGCGGGCACCTGTGCGCCGGCAATCCCAATATTCATCCGTTGCTGTTGCAAGTGATCGCACCCCATTTGACAGCAGGATTGAAGGGGAAATAGCCCTAGGACTCAGCGTTGCTATTTTTTTGCAACGGGAACGAAGTGGTCGCATCACCCGGTATCCCAAACCGGTAAGTGCTCTTGCCTGCCGCCTTGGCTGCATACATGGCCTTGTCCGCCACGATCAGCAACGTGCCTTTGGAGGGAGCATCATCGGGATAGCGCGCTATCCCGATGCTCGCGCCGATATGCACTGATTGGCCTTCCAGATCGAAGGGTTGGGCTATCGATTCGACCACTTTATTGGCCAGCCTCGCTACATCCTCTTGCGCATGGGTATCATTCAGAATCACTGTGAATTCATCGCCACCCAAGCGGGCTAAAGTATCGCTTTCACGAATGCACAGACGGAGACGCTCGGATACTTGCACCAGCAGCAGATCACCCACATGATGCCCATGTATATCGTTGACTTGCTTGAAGCCATCCAGATCAATAAACAGCAGTGCTAGACTGCGTTTACCACGTTTTGCCCCTACGATGGCCTGTTCGAGCCGGTCGTAAAACAAGCTGCGATTCGGTAAATGCGTTAACGCATCGTAGTGCGCCAATTGCTCAATACGTTGTAGCGCAAGCTTCTGTTCGCTGACATCGCGCAACATGGCAGTAAAAAAATGCGCATCGCCGAATTTGATTTCGGTTACAGAAATTTCCATCGGAAACGGCATGCCGTTTTTGCGCCGTCCCTGCAATTCCCGAGTTTTGCCAATTACATGCGTCTGAATAGTTTGTAAATACCGTGCTATATATTCATCGTGGTTATCCCGGTGTGGTGGCGGCATCAATAATGAGACATTTTTGCCGAGAATGTCAGCTTCGCTATAACCAAATATTTTTTGCGCAGCGAGATTGAAAGATTGGATAGTGCCTTTGGTATCGATGCTGATAATCCCGTCCGCCGCCATTTCCACGATCTTATGCGACTTGATGCTTTCCAGCTCCAAAGCTTGTTGCAGCGGCTTCGCAAGAAAGAATCAAAAAAACGGGACACACAGTGAGGTCAGCAGGGTCGAGTCCACCAAAGCTTCCGGCCAGTTTATTTCGGGTTTGACCTCGATAATAGCGAGCAGGTACATGATGCCCAACTCGGCAACAAAGACGAATATGAGTGATAACAGGAATATTTTCAGCGGATGCTGTTTGTCGTACATGCCTTAAAGCCCAAAAACAAGACTCTGAATTATTCTGGTCAAACTTCGCTTTGCACATTAAACCAGTCATGGTAACTTCCCAATAACCATACCATATCCCAGCCCAACTACGGCCAGATGAACGAATTAAATATTCCCCCAAAACATACTCCGATGATGCAGCAATATCTGCGCATCAAGGCAGAACATCCCGACATGCTGCTGTTCTACCGCATGGGGGATTTCTACGAACTGTTCCATGAAGATGCCGTGCGCGCGGCCAAGCTGCTCGACATCACGCTGACGCAGCGCGGCGCGTCCAACGGACAGCCGATCAAAATGGCGGGGGTGCCGTATCACGCTGCCGAGCAGTACCTCGCGCGGCTAGTCAAGCTCGGTGTATCAGTGGCGATCTGCGAACAGATCGGTGACCCCGCCACCAGCAAAGGCCCGGTCGAACGCAAAGTGGTGCGCATCGTCACGCCCGGCACGCTGACCGATTCCGCGCTGCTGGAAGAGAAGCGCGACAGCCTGTTGCTGTCCATGCACGAACGTCACGGCAAGATGGGGCTGGCTTGGTTGAATCTGGTATCCGGGCAATTTTTTATTTGCGAAACATCCGCAGAAAATCTGCCTGCCGAATTGGAACGCCTGCAACCTTCGGAAATTTTGCATGCCGAGAATGCTCACCTGCAAGCCAACAACTATGCGGCTGTCAAGACACTGCCCGATTGGCATTTTGATTTGGAAACTTCGCGCCGCGCGCTGTGCCAGCAATTTGCCACACTTGATCTGACCGGATTTGGTTGCGATGATTTCACAGTCGGGCTGGAGGCCGCAGGTGCTTTGCTCGGCTACGCAAAGCTCACGCAAGGACAAGCCATCAGTCACATTCGCAGCGTGCAGGTATACAGCGCAGACCAATACGTGCGCATGGATGTCGCGACGCGGCGAAACCTGGAGATCACCCAGACCCTGCGCGGCGAGCCTGCGCCTACCCTGCTATCACTCCTCGACACCTGCGCCACCAATATGGGCAGCCGTTTGCTGCACCGCTGGCTGCATCATCCGCTACGCGACCGGAATATTTTGCGCGCAAGGCTGGATGCCGTAGATAAGCTGGGGGAGCTCCATCAGAAGTTACGCGACCATCTCAAACCTTGCGTGGACGTAGAACGCATCACTGCGCGCATTGCGCTGCGTAGCGCACGCCCACGCGACCTGTCCGGATTGCGCGATACGCTCGCGCAATTGCCGCAATTGCACGGCGCGCTAACGGCATGCGACTCGCCACTGGTGAATACGCTGGCGGACGCGCTGCAAGCCGATGCGCAACTTGTCTCTATCCTGCAACGCTCGCTGAAAGCCGAGCCCTCCTCCCTGTTACGCGAAGGCGGCGTGATCGCTGATAACTTCGATGTCGAACTGGACGAACTGCGCAGCATCCAGACCAATTGCGGCGATTTTCTTTTAGCATTGGAAACGCGCGAACGCGCACGCAGTGGCATTGCCACGCTGAAAGTCGAATACAACCGCGTGCATGGTTTTTACATCGAGGTGACGCAAGCGCAATCAGCCAACGTGCCGGATGATTACCTCCGCCGCCAAACGCTGAAGAATGCTGAGCGCTACATCACCCCTGAGCTGAAAACCTTCGAGGATAAGGCGCTGTCCGCGAACGAGCGCGCACTAGCGCGCGAGAAATTCCTCTACGAACAGCTGCTGGACCAGCTCGCGCTGCACATCGCGGCCTTGCAGCACATCGCCGCCGCGATCGCCGAACTGGACGTGCTCGCCACGTTTGCCGAGCGTGCCGCCACATTGAATCTAGGCGCGCCGCAATTTTCTGATGAACCGCAAATCAGTATCAGCAAAGGTCGGCATCCAGTTGTCGAAGCGCAAGTCGATACCTTCACGCCGAACGATACCACACTGAATGACGCGCGCCGCATGTTGCTAATCACCGGGCCGAACATGGGCGGCAAGTCCACCTACATGCGCCAGGTCGCATTGATCGCACTGCTCGCGCATGTCGGCAGTTTTGTTCCAGCACAAGCAGCAACGCTCGGCGAGATCGACCAGATATTCACCCGCATCGGCGCATCGGAT
>JANYHX010000285.1 GCA_025362155.1 Gallionella sp.
CTTCATCTCCGAACACGACTACAACATCGGCTGCCGCATAGCCGAAACGATGTGCGGCGGCGATGTGGAAGCGGGCAGCATGGTGGACGAACAATGGTTCCTTGACCTTGAACGTAAAAACTTCATGGAATTGCTGGCGACTGAAAAAACAAGGGCAAGAGTGGAATATATGTTGAAGAACGGGAAGCCGTTGCGGAATTGAGTTGGTGAGATAGATTATGCGACAGGGGGAATAAATTGAAGTTATCAAAAATTATTATAAAGAATTTCAGGTCAATAAAAGATGGCAAAAGTGGAGCTAAATCCATCTTGTCGGGTTCTGGTTGGTATCAATGAATCGGGCAAATCGAACATTCTAAAGGCGCTTGCGTTACTTGATGAGGCAAGAACAACCACGCAGGCAGATGTTCGCTTTCCTTTAGAAGATGAACCTCCTCCTGACGAAGCATTTGTGCGATTTGTTTTTGTTTTAGATGAGGCTGAAATCGGCGAAGTGTATGAGAATGCCCTTGGCAAGGTGTTATGCAAGAACACAGATCAGAAGATGTTCATCAATAATGGAAAACAAAAAATGGATTTAAAGGACTTCTGTCGAGCTAAAAACGAAGGGATCTATCGGGCCGATGTATTGAAGACTAGTAAATCGTGCAGCTACTGGCCATTGCCGAAAAATGCGTATTCAATTGAAAAAGGATGGGCAAAACCTTCCAAAGTAGTTCCAGCGGACTTCTTGATTGATGTGGGAGGTGATGGGCAACCCCTGAAAGATTTTTTGCTGATCAATAAAAATTAAAAGGCGAGTTTCAAAAAATTGGGATTGCCAATTTGCAGGGTGTAAAGGATGTTGGGCGGGTATGTCCAATTTTGGAGTTGGCAAATAGAAGCTATATGATCATTAGCGATTGTGATGAGGTAGCGAAAGCGGAGCAAAAGAAATTTACTGGCTCTGGGCAATGGAAACGATGGGATGAGTTATCTAACGACGCTGAAATTGTGACTGGTGAGGACTTTATTAAGGCGGATCACATAACGGGCGTTGTATTGAGGATTAAAGAACAGCATACCCAATTAAGTGGGCTTTCTATGGACTCGTTAAATTTAAGTGCTGTTGGTGGGAGGTTGCACTGCATTGATCGCTGGATAGGCAGTGCGATGTCCAGGGACGATAAGAAAGCATTTCTAAATCAGGTCAAAGATGAGTCGACTAACTCGCTGACCCATATTGATATTGAAGAGTATTTCTACGGATACTTGCAAAAATTATTGGAGCAAGTCGCGTAGGTCGAAAGCGATATGGGGTCAGCATCACAATAGCTTCTAACTCTAAAGACAACGGTATATTCAAATCGGACAGGTTTATAATATGACCAGTTTTATGACCATAAGGAGTAAACCATGAGTTCAGTTAATCTTGCAGTCGCGAAGGCGCATTTGAGCGATTTGATCAACCGGGTCGAGGCGGGCGAAGAAGTGGTGATTACGCGGCATGGCCGCCCGGTGGCGAGAGTGATCCCCGCCACTCCGCTCAAACAGCCGGTGCCGCTGGAGCGCTTGGCCGCGTTGCGCAAGAGTCTTCCGCCTTGGGAAGGCAGGGATAGCGCGAAATTGTTGCGTGAGCTACGCGACGAGGAATGATCTATCTCGATACCAGTTTTGTGACGCCGCTGTTTCGCGTTGAATCCAGATCCGGGAAAGTGGCAGATTTTGTTTCTCGGCAAGCGGTCGGGACGCTGGCGGTCAGCAAATGGACGAGCGTTGAATTTACCAGCGTGGTATCTCGTAGTGTGCGTATGGGCGGGCTGACAGCCGATGTTGGGAGGAGCTTGGTTGAAGAGTTTGATGCGACCATCGTCTCCTCGTTTGTCATGCTGACTCCCAACAGTTACGACTTCGATCTGGCGCAAGAGTATGTCGCCCATTTTTCCACTCACTTGCGCGCACCCGATGCGCTGCATCTGGCGATTGCGCATAACAACGGGATGGAGTTTATTGCCACATTGGATGAAGGAATGCTGGCTGCCGCGAAGAAGCTGAAGATTTCCGCAAAACGAGTGATTCGTTGATGTTGAGGAGAGATGCCATGAGCAAACCCAATGACCGGAGGTGTATATGAGCAAACAAATCCAGGAAGCCTACATCGTCGCCGCAACCCGAACCCCGGTCGGCAAGGCGCCGCGCGGGATGTTTCGCAATACCCGTCCCGACGATTTGTTGGCGCATGTGCTGAAGAGCGTGCTGGCGCAGGCGCCGTCGCTAGACCCGGCACAGATTGCCGATGTGATCGTGGGCTGTGCGATGCCGGAAGCGGAGCAGGGCATGAACGTGGCGCGCATCGGGCTGTTACTGGCAGGACTGCCGAACGGTGTGCCGGGTGTGACGGTGAACCGTTTCTGTTCGTCCGGTTTACAGGCGGTGGCGATGGCGGCGGACAGGATTCGTTTAGGCGAAGCAGACGTGATGATCGCGGCGGGCACCGAGAGCATGAGCATGGTGCCGATGATGGGCAACAAGGTCGCGTTCAATCCGGACATCTTTGCGCATGATGAAAACATTGGAATTGCTTTCGGCATGGGCATCACCGCCGAGAAAGTCGCCGAACGCTGGAAGGTTTCGCGCGAGGCGCAGGACGAGTTTGCGCTGACGAGCCATCAGCGCGCCGTGCGGGCAACAGCGAGCGGCGAATTCAAAGACGAGATCACGCCTTACACCATCGCTAATCACATTCCCGATTTGCCTGCCCGCGAAGTGCGCATCGCCAGACGTGATGCAACGCAGGACGAAGGGCCGCGCGCGGATACTTCGCTCGAGGCGCTGGGCAAATTGAAAACGGTGTTCGCGCAAAAAGGTTCGGTGACAGCGGGCAACAGTTCGCAAATGTCCGACGGTGCGGGCGCGGTGCTGTTGTGCAGCGAGGCTGCGCTGAAACGCTATAACCTCACACCAATTGCCAGATTCGTTGGCTACTCAGTCGCAGGTGTGCCGCCGGAGATCATGGGCATAGGCCCGAAAGAAGCGATACCGCGCGTGTTAAAACAAACGGGCTTGAGCCTTAGCGACATGGGCTGGATCGAACTCAACGAAGCCTTCGCCGCGCAATCACTGGCGGTGATACAGGATGTCGGACTGGATCGCGAGAAAGTGAATCCACTAGGCGGCGCGATCGCACTAGGTCATCCGCTCGGCGCGACTGGGGCGATCCGCGTTGCGACGCTGCTGCATGGCTTGCGCAGACGCAAATTGAAATACGGTATGGTGACTATGTGTATCGGGACGGGGATGGGTGCGGCGGGTATCTTTGAAGCTTTGTAAAGCTACTGCGCGTCATCGTGACTGTGTCGCTCGACGGCTCGAAATCCTGCACTTCTTTGTACACTTCGGTTTCTGCTATCTCGCGCTTTGTCCCTGATGGACGCTCATGACGCTTTCCAACGCTTGGATATTTTGGAGGAAATGAAAATGAAGAAGATATTCGTGCTGATGTGTTGTTTGCTTCTGAGCTGGAACGCGAACGCGTTAGAAGTCTCAGGAGTGCAGCTGGCAGACAGTGCGCATGTCGGCAGCCGCGATCTGGTGTTGAACGGCGCGGGTTTGCGCACCAAACTGTTTTTCAAGGTATATGCCGCGGCGTTGTATTTGACCCAAAAACAAACAGCGGCGAATGCGATTATCGCAGATGAAAATCCGCAGCGTGTTGCTTTGCATATGCTGCGTAATTTGAGCGATGAGCAATTGCTGAATGCATTCAACGAAGCGATTGCGGCAAATCACACGAAAGCGGAGATGACTACGCTGGAAGCGCCGATCAAACAGATGACCGATATTTTCCATCTTAGGAAAGAAATCAAAGTGGGCGATGTCATCACGCTGGATTATTTGCCGGGCAGCGGCACCCAGATCAGCCTGAATGGCACCGCGCAGGGCACCATTGCGGGAGAGATATTTCACCATGCTTTACTGAAAATATGGCTGGGTGAAAATCCGGTGCAGAATTCTTTGAAGCTAAAGTTGCTGGGCGGTAACTAGGTGGTCGAGGCAGCGCGATTAAATGCGGATGGCAATGCGGGAAGAGTGAATCAGGCCGCATTACAGCAAGCACTACGAACCCAAGGTGAGGCGTGGCACAGCTTGGTGACAGAGCGCTGCCCACATTTGTTTGCTGATGTTCCGGTGTTTATTACTGATAGGCAATTGCAGCAGATGCATGCGGTGATTGCAGCGGTGGGCCGAGTGGTGGGGCTTTCGGGGGGGCAGGCATCGCATGATGAAATTCAGCCAGTTGTCAAAGGGGTATTCTTCGGCTACGACTTCCATCTTGATGAGCAGGGCGCGCATCTCATTGAAATCAATACCAACGCAGGCGGAGCCTTTCTCAATGCGCTGTTAGTCGACAGCCAGCGCGAGGTGGATCTGCCGGGAAAGGCAGTCGCGGTTGAAAATCTCGAGCAAACTTTTCTGGCAATGTTCCGCAACGAATGGCGCTTGGCGCGCGGGGATTTTCCGCTCAAAACTATTGCAATTGTGGACGAACAGCCGGAAGCGCAATATCTCTATCCGGAATTTTTGCTGGCGAAAAAGCTATTCGAACACGCGGGGATTGCGGCGCATATCGTTGCACCTGTGGCTATTCAAGCTCATCCTGCGGATATTCACATTCGTGAAGGTGGCTTGTATTTTCTGGAAGAGCGGATCGATCTGGCCTATAACCGTTTGACCGATTTTTCCTTGCAGCAACACCCCTTGTTGCTACAGGCATATCTGGATGATCACATAGTGCTGACACCGCATCCGTTTGCGTATGGACAATATGCGGCCAAGCGCAATCTGGCGCGACTTACGGACGCGCAAGGCTTGCGCGCCCTGGGGGCGGACGAAGCTGATATTGCTACTTTGCATGCCGGCATTCCCTATACAATTATTGTGCGCCCGGAGGTGGAAGCGGTGCTGTGGGCGGGGCGCAAGCAATGGTTTTTCAAGCCCAGTAGCGGCTACGGCAGCAAGGGTGCGTATCGGGGCGCAAATATTACGCGCCGCGTGTTTGGCGAAATCATGCATGGCGATTATGTTGCGCAAAAATTAGCACCGCCGGGTGAGCGAATAGTGAATGTGAATGAAGCGGGAGACGTGTCGCTAAAATATGACGTGCGCTGCTATGTATATGACGGGCAAGTGCAACTGGTTGCGGCGCGGCTGTATCAGGGACAGACCACTAACTTCCGCACACCAGGAGGGGGCTTTGCGCTGGTGCGTGTTGTAGAATGACGCGAATATTTTATTCCGAAATAACAGAATGAACTCAGGGCAGTCATAATGTTTTACGCTTTTCTTGCCGTAGGAATCGGTTCGGCATTCGGTGCGTGGTTGCGCTGGGGCTTGGGATTGTGGCTCAATCCGGCGCTGCCGGAATTGCCGCTCGGCACGCTATCGGCTAATTTGGTGGGTGGCTATCTGGTTGGTCTGGCCGTGGCCTTCTTCACTCAGTATCCGGGCGTTTCGCCGGAATGGCGGTTACTCATTATCACCGGCTTTCTCGGCGGGCTGACCACTTTTTCCACCTTCTCGGCAGAGACTGTGACGTTGTTGTTGCGCGGGCAATATGCATGGGGGGTGGGCATTATCGCGGCGCATCTCGGCGGTTCGCTGTTGATGACGGTGCTGGGTATCCAGACTTTTAAATGGCTGCAACCATAAATTTTTCAGGAGTTCAATCATGAATCTGCTGTCGTTTTACGTCAGTGAAAAACAGCATCACGCCGGTAAGCCTTTATATGAATGGGTGCTGGAAGAGGCCAAGTCGTTGGGTGTGCACGGCGGTTCCGCATTCCGCGCCATTGCCGGATTTGGCCGGCACGGAAAAATGCATGAGGATACTTTTTTCGAATTGGCGGGCGAGCTGGCGATCAAGGTCGAGTTCGTTGTGGATGATATGTTGGCTGGCCAACTGCTGGATAGAATTCATAGTAGTAATATGAACATATATTATTTAAAACAAAAGGCAGAGGCCGGGATTATTTAAAAAACGGACCAACGCAGAGCAGCGGCGAATGCTGGGGGAAAATTTATTCTTAAAGGAGTGATGATGAAAAAATTATTATGGGCAATATCGTTATATTGCTTGAGCAGTCTGGCGCAGGCAGCGGTGCAGGGCAAAGAAGTGAGTTATCAGGCAAATGGCGTCACTCTTAAAGGTTATATCGTTTATGACGATGCGATTAAAGGCAAGCGACCGGGAGTGTTGGTCGTGCATGAGTGGTGGGGACAAAATGAATATGCGCGCAAGCGGGCGCGCATGTTGGCGGAGCTGGGTTATACCGCGCTGGCGGTAGATATGTATGGTGAAGGCAAGATGGCCGATCATCCGGATGAGGCGGGCAAATTTGCTGCAGAAGTAAGCAAGAACATGGCTATGGCCAAGGCGCGGTTTGAGGCAGGCATGCAGGTGTTGCGTAAACATGAAACGGTGGATGCCAATAAAATTGCGGCGTTTGGCTATTGTTTTGGCGGTAGTGTGGTGTTGAATATGGCGCGCATCGGTGAAGATTTGAAAGGCGTGGCGAGTTTCCATGGCGGACTTGATACCGACCATCCCGCCCAGCCGGGCACCATCAAGGCGCGTATTATTTCCTTCAGCGGCGATGCTGATCCGATGATAGCGCCGGACAAAGTTGCTGCCTTCAAGAAAGAAATGGAAAGTGCCGGAGCGAATTACCGCATCGTCACCTATCCCGGTGCCAAGCATGCTTTCACCAATCCGGCTGCGGATGAGCTGGGCAAAAAATTCAATATACCGCTTGCCTACAATGCTGCGGCGGATAAAGACTCGTGGGAACAGGCGAAAGCATTTCTGCGTGAAATATTCGCCGATGGCCAGTGAGTGTTGTTATGACAGGTCATTAAACCTCCTGCCATGAACCTGCCCGGGTTAATCGCGCAGTATGGCTATGGCGCATTATTTGTGGGGGCGCTGCTGGAGGGTGAGACGTTGTTGATATTGGCCGGTTTTGCCGTGCATCAGGGGTATCTGCAATTGCACTGGGCCATCCTGACCGCGATGCTCGGTGGCTTTCTGGGTGATCAGTTTTATTTCTGGGTTGGAAGGCGGCATGGGGCCTGGGTGTTGTCCCATTTTCCGCGAATTACTCCGGCGGTGGAACGCACCGATGCGTTGATAGAGCGACATCCACGGGCGATCATCGTGATGGTACGATTTCTGTATGGCTTGCGCACGGTAGGGCCTCTTGCCATCGGTATAAGTGCAGTAAAGACGAAGCGCTTTGTTTTATTCAATGCCTTGGGCGCGGCTATCTGGGCGGTTGCTATCGGCGGTGCAGGCTATGTGTTCGGACACGCGATGGAAGTGTGGTTGAATAATTTGCAACGGGTCGAAGGAACCTTGTTGGTGGTGTTGTTATTCGGCGGCTTGATCTTTGCGGGATGGCGGCATTGGCGAGTCCACAAAAAATCATCTCGCTAATTGCAAGTTATCTGCTTTACAAAATACCGTCTACCACGGTTGTAACGGCAAAACTGCTATTACCCTGCCATCGCTTTTCCCCACCAGTATTGCCTGATCTTGATATTTCGCGCGCAAAGGCAAATATCCCACATCCGCTTCGTTTAGCCCGCTATTGCGTACCGCGTTGTCTATCTCGGCGGTGCCGTCCACATTCAGCTTTTTTAGCTCGGCCAAGGGTTTGGCTACCGCGCCTGCTGCTGTCTGATGGTCGGCGTAGGGTTGGTAAAATTGCGGATATTCCGGTAAATCCTTTCCGGAAAATGTGCTTAATACTACCTCGTTCTGTTCCTTGATATTGGTGGGCATTTCCGTATAAACGTAGACAGGACCAGTAAGAGGCAAGTGACGATAATCGGGATATTTTGCTTTGGCAATGTCTTCGTCGTTCAGCATATTGGCGGTAACCAGATCGAATGAATTCTTGCTGAACACCACAAACACTGGACGCGCATGGAATACCACACTCATGCCGTAAATCAGTGCGGCGACTTGTAAGGTGCCAATAACCGATAAATCGAAAATCAACGCTCTGCGGCTCTTTTTGGCTGTGAAAATTATCAAAGTAGCGAGCGGACCCAACGACAAGTCTACCCCGAGCAGTATCAGCAAAACCTGTTGCCCGCCAACCGCCGCGAAGAGGGGCTGCGGATACCACACCAGCAACATGAGCGCGAGCACCATGGCGCCAATGCTTGCGCTTATAGTGAGGTGTATAAGACCGGCTTTCCAGCGTGACATAAAGGCTAAATTTTGTTGTGGTGAGGCGGCAGTTTATCACCCCGCAAAAAAATCCTTCACCTTGTTCATCCAGGATTTGGCACGTGGATTATGGCGTGCGCTGTCTTTGTCATTGATGCTTTCAAATTCGCGCAGCAGTTCCTTTTGGCGATCCGTCAGATTAACCGGCGTTTCCACTGCCACGTGGCAATGCAAATCGCCATGAGTGGAGCTGCGCACCCCCTTGATACCTTTCCCGCGCAGGCGGAAGATTTTTCCACTTTGCGTCTCGGCAGGAATCTTGATGGTTGCCACACCATCCAGCGTTGGAATTTCGATCGAACCGCCGAGCGCAGCCGTGCTGAAGCTGATCGGCATTTCACAATGCAAATCATTATGGTCGCGCTGGAATACTGCATGCGGCTTGGTCTGGATGACTACATACAAATCACCGGGAGGCCCGCCATTCGCGCCATGTTCGCCTTCGCCGGACAGGCGAATACGGTCATCGTTATCGACACCGGCCGGAATTTTTACCGATAGCGTTTTGTGTTGCTTGATTCGTCCATTGCCATTGCAATCTTTGCAAGGCGAGGTAATCATCTTGCCGCTGCCATGACAACGTGGGCAGGTTTGCTGGATGGAAAAAAATCCTTGTTGCATGCGCACCTGACCTTGACCAGCGCAGGTGGTACACGTCACCGGGCTGGTACCCGGCTTCGCACCCGAGCCATGACAAGTGGCGCATTCCGTAAGGGTAGGGATACGAATTTGCGTCTCGGTGCCGCGCGCGGCTTGTTCGAGTGTGATCTCAAGGTTGTAACGCAGGTCAGCGCCGCGCTGCACATTGCTGCGTCCGCCGCCACCGCGCGCACCGCCAAAGATATCGCCGAAAATATCGGAGAAATCAAAGCCCGCTCCGGCCCCCGCTGCGCCAAATGGATTGCCGCCCATGCCGCCCGCTTCAAAGGCGGCGTGACCATGCTGATCATAAGCGGCGCGTTTTTGCGTGTCGCTTAATGTCTCATAGGCTTCTTTGGCCTCCTTGAAATGCTCTTCAGATTTGGGATTGTCCGGATTGCGGTCTGGGTGATGCTTCATCGCCAACTTGCGATAAGCTTTTTTTATTTCTTCGTCTGAAGCATCGCGATTGACGCCGAGGACTTCGTAGTAATCTTTTTTTGCCATAATTGTTAGTCGTAAGCCGGAAGATGAAAGTTGAAAGTCAGGAGTCGTATGACGTAAGTAGAAAGACGTAAGTTGAAAAGCAAACCAAGGTTTTGCTTACGACTTACGTCTCAAGTCTTACGTCTTCCAGACTTCCAGCTTACTTTTTATCCTTAACTTCAGTAAATTCCGCATCGACCACATCCCCTTCATCTTTTTTGGCCTCCGCATGCTCATCCGCTTGAGCGCCGCCTGCACCGGCTTGCGCCTTGGCCTGCTCGGCGGCGTACATCTTTTCACCCAGCTTTTGCGCGGCAGTGGCTAGTGCCTCAGACTTGGCTTTGACAGCATCCTTGTCGTCAGACTTGACCACTTCCTCCGCTTCCTTCAAGGCGACTTCAATAGCCGACTTTTCCTCAGCACTCAGATGTTCGCCATACTCTTTCAACGATTTTTTCGTGGAATGGATCAGCGCATCAAGTTGATTGCGCGCAGTCACCAGCTCGATGGCCTTACGGTCATCTTCCGCGTGCGCCTCGGCATCCTGCACCATCTGTTTGATTTCCGCTTCGCTCAAACCGGAGCTGGCCTGGATCTTGATCTTGTTTTCCTTGCCGGTCGCCTTGTCTTTCGCCGACACGTGCAGGATGCCGTTCGCATCAATGTCGAAAGTCACCTCGATCTGCGGCATGCCGCGTGGTGCGGGCGGGATGTCGCTCAAGTTGAATTGCCCCAGGCTCTTGTTGCCGGAGACCACTTCGCGCTCACCCTGCAGCACGTGGATGGTCACCGCATTTTGATTGTCATCGGCGGTGGAAAACACTTGCGAGGCCTTGGTCGGGATGGTGGTGTTCTTCTTGATCAGCTTGGTCATTACGCCGCCCATGGTTTCGATACCCAGGCTCAACGGCGTCACGTCCAGCAGCAACACGTCCTTCACTTCGCCTTGTAGTACGCCGCCCTGAATCGCGGCACCGACTGCCACAGCTTCGTCCGGGTTCACGTCCTTGCGCGCTTCCTTGCCGAAGAATTCTTTCACCTTCTCCTGCACCAAAGGCATACGGGTCTGACCGCCGACCAGAATCACGTCAGCGATGTCGGCGTTGGTAACACCGGCATCCTTCATCGCAATTTTGCAGGGCTCAATGGTGCGCGCGATCAGGTCTTCGACCAGGCTTTCCAGTTTGGCGCGAGTGATTTTTACTGCCAAATGTTTCGGGCCAGCTGCATCAGCGGTTACATAGGGCAGATTCACTTCGGTCTGTTGTGCCGAAGACAACTCGATCTTGGCTTTTTCTGCCGCGTCCTTCAGGCGTTGCAAAGCGAGCACATCTTTGCGCAGATCAATGCCACTTTCTTTCTTGAATTCATCAACCAGATAATCGATCACGCGCATGTCGAAGTCTTCACCACCGAGGAAAGTATCACCGTTGGTGGACATCACTTCGAACTGGTGTTCGCCATCGATTTCGGCAATGTCAATGATGGAGATATCAAAGGTACCACCACCCAAGTCATACACCGCGATCTTGCGGTCGCCTTCCTGTTTGTCCAAGCCAAACGCCAGCGCGGCTGCGGTTGGCTCGTTGATGATGCGTTTCACTTCCAGACCCGCGATGCGCCCGGCATCTTTGGTGGCCTGGCGTTGCGCATCGTTGAAGTAAGCCGGTACGGTGATGACCGCTTCCGTAACGGGTTCGCCGAGATAGTCTTCGGCAGTCTTCTTCATTTTCATCAGGACATGCGCGGAAATTTCCGGCGCGGAGAATTCCTTGTCGCGCACCCTCACCCATGCGTCGCCATTCTTGGCCTTGACGATCTTGAAGGGCACCATGGCAATGTCTTTTTGCACCATCTTCTCGTCGAAACGGCGGCCTATCAAACGCTTCACGCCATACAGCGTGTTGGTCGGGTTAGTGACAGCCTGACGTTTGGCGGGCGCACCCACCAGCACTTCGCCATCTTCCATATAAGCGACGATGGACGGTGTGGTGCGCGCACCTTCCGCGTTCTCGATCACCTTGGTCTTGCCGTTTTCCATGATGGCTACGCAGGAGTTAGTCGTGCCCAAGTCGATACCGATGATTTTTCCCATGATGCTTCCTTTCAGTTGAATGCTTAAGATTGAATACTGTTGTTACCTGCTACCTAACATTAGGGCGGCGTTGATTTTTTCAAGTGCTCCCCCTTCCCAACCCTTCCCCCGGCGGGAGAAGGGCTTAGCTTCCCTCTCCCAATCGGGGAGGGAGAGCTTGCGAGGGTGCAGAGGGAGGGGGTTACCCCTTCGCCTTCGCCACCATGACCAGCGCCGGACGCAACACCCGGTCATTCAGCGCATAACCCTTTTGCATTACGCTGATCACCGTGTTGGCTGTTTGGTCACTTTCCAACATGCCGATGGCCTGGTGCTTGTGCGCATCGAATTTTTCGCCGATCGGATTGATCTCGCCGATATTAAATTTTTCGAGCACACTGGACAATTGCTTCAGCGTCAATTCCATCCCGCTTTTAAAGCTTTCCACCGTCGCAGTTTCCACGGTAAGTCCGGCTTCCAGACTGTCTTTTACGGCCAGTATCTCATTGGCAAACCGCTCGACGGCAAACTTGTGTGCCTTGCTGACGTCTTCAACCCCGCGACGGCGAATATTTTCGCTTTCGGCCTTCGCGTACATCCATGCGTCATAATGTTCCTGCGCCTTGCGTTCGGCTTCTTTCAATGACTCTTCCAGGTTAGGCAGGACATCGAGAGAATCGGTTGTGGGTTCGGCAGGGACTTGCGGGGCTTCGGGTTGAGGCTGGGTGTCTTGTTGTTCCATGGTGCTCTCCGTATTTCGACCCTCGATTAATTGGGGCAAACTTGTCGTTTTCAAGGGCTATGCAGGAATATTTTATAGCATGAGATAATAGCTATCGTCCTGAAGTTGTAATGACATGCCCCTCACCAAGAACTACTACTGGCGTATTGCCGGATTCTATTTTTTCTATTACGCCTTTGTGGGCATGTTCGCGCCCTATTGGAGCTTGTACCTCAAATCCATCCATTTCGATGCCGTCGAGATTGCCATCCTGATGTCAGTGCAGCCAGTGATGCGCATGATTGCGCCGACGCTGTGGGGTTGGCTGGCTGACCGTACGGGGAAAAGATTGGTGGTGGTGCAGCTCGCCGCGACCCTGAGCGCGGTGTGCTATCTCGGCGTATTCGCGACCACCGGTTTCTGGGGTATGTTTGTGGTGTTGGGCATGATGGGTTTCTTCTGGAGCGCCTCGATGCCGCTGGTGGAGGCGACTACGCTCTCGTATCTGGGCAAGCACAGCGCGCGCTACGGGCGCATCCGCTCGTGGGGTTCAATCGGTTTTATCGCGTCGGTGGTCGGTCTCGGATACGCCTTCGATTATATTGCCATCGCATGGTTGCTCTGGGCAGGAGTGGTGTGTGAGTTAGGTATTCTGATTTTTTCGCGCCAGATTCCAGATATCGAAACGCAAGCGCATCACACCGACCATCAACCCGTTAAACAAATCATCATGCAGCCGCGTGTGATGGCGTTGTTCAGTGCGTGTTTTCTGATGTCGGTTGCGCATGGCCCGTATTACACTTTCTATTCAATTTATCTGGTCGAACATGGCTATGCAAAAAGCGCGGTGGGCGGCTTGTGGGCGCTAGGCGTGATCTGCGAGATCGGAGTGTTTTTCCTGATGCCGTGGCTGGTGCGTCATCTGGGATTTACGCGCATTCTGTTGATCAGTTTTAGCGCCGCCATCGCGCGCTTTATGCTGATCGGTTGGGGTGTGGATTTTTTGATATTGCTACTTATTGCGCAAGTGCTGCATGCTGCTACCTTTGGGGCATATCACGCCGCCTCGGTGGGATTGGTGCATGAATTCTTTCGGGGGCGGCATCAATCCAAAGGCCAAGCCCTGTTCGGCAGTTTGACCTATGGTGCCGGGGGGATGTTGGGTGGATTGGCGAGCGGGCCGATTTGGCAGCACTATGGTGCCAGTGTGCTGTATTCATGTAGTGCTGGCATGGCCTTGCTGGGATTGTTGCTTATTCTCTGGAAGCAGGGCATGGCTCCTGTTGCGAAGGCAACATAGAGCAGGTCAAACTCTTATGTGGTTTACGATGATCAGTGGATAGTACAAGGACTGCCCACTAACATCTCAGTTCGTGATGTGAAAATTGAGAGTGAGGATATTGAGTGACACTACGGCGAACCTGACGCTCTTCTCCAAACAAAATTCTTGCCAGCTTCAGTCGGTCTACGACACCGAGTTTGCGATAGACCTCAGTTAAATGAGCCTTCACTGTGCGTTCGGTAATTTGCAGGGATTGGGCGACTTGCTTGTTGCTGTCACCTTTACTCACGCGTACTGCAATCTCATATTCGCGCTTGGTAAGGCTGCTAAGCAGACCTAGCGAAGCGCGGTCGTTGCCATTTTTTTTGTGGTTGAGCTGTTCCATTTGCTCCAGCAAGCGATAGGTCAAGGTACGACGTATCCATAATTCGCCTTGTTGAACTGCCACGATCAATGTTTTTAAAGAGTCAGGCTCAATATCGTCTCTGCAATAGCCACGCACCCCGGCCCTGAAAAATGCCCACTCTTCATCATCAGGAATAGGGCCACTTAACATAACAATCTTCGTTTCAGGACTCAATTTTCTCAAATCACTGATTCCCTGCACACCATTCAATTCGGGCAATCCATGGTCAAGAAAAAGCATCTCGGGCTTAGCGCGAGCCACCTCTCCTCTAAGAGCAGGGAAATTTTTAATGTGGGATAACTGAGCGTAGCCGCCCAAACCTTGTTTCCACCGATCCAGTTTAAAAGGACTTAAGCTCGCAAAAATAATGTTATTCACTAGGTTTACTTTAATTACATTCGTGGACTGCTTCATGATAAAAACCCCAATTCATAATTTTTTCCGAGAATGTCTGCCATAAGGCCATAAGATGGAATTGACGTGAAATCAAACATTCAAGTATGAAAAAATATTTCTTAACACCCTGAGATTTCATAATACGTTTTCAAAATATACATTCTCTGTGCGGTATCGAACGTACTATAAAATTTATAAACTTATCAGAAGCGGCCCACCATCTGACTCTTACGAGGAGTATGAGTCGGTAGCGGGAGGTGTTACATATAAAAGCTAGGGTGAAGTAACTGTGGATTCTTGTGGGACAGGATTCTGCTCAGAGGAGGCGTCAGGTTCGGCCTGTTTGGCTAAAGGGCCACCAACCATGCGCCCACCTTGCAGGGGTGGTAATTGGGGCGCATCCATATTCGGCAATATGACCGTGCGTTCTGGTTGCCCAGCAATTTCCGCATCACGGATGTAATCGTAACGATCTCCCGCGAGGCTGACACTCTGCTCATTATTGCGAATGATTGTGGGCCGCAAGAACACCATTAGATTGCGTTTGACATGATTGCGTGTCTTGTACCGGAACAAACCGCCGATGAGAGGAATGTCGCCCAGACCAGGTACTTTCTCGACGCCATCTTCCATTTTGTCATCGATCAAACCGCCCAGCACGATGATCTGACCGTCATCCACCAGTACATTGGTATCAATAGATCGCTTGGTGGTGGCGAGTCCAGCTCCACCAGTGGTTACAGTATTATCGATGCCTGAGGTTTCCTGATAAATCGCCATCCTGACCGCGCCGCCTTGCGAAATTTGTGGTTTCACGCGCAACGTCAGCCCGATATCCTTGCGATCCACCGTCTGGAACGGATTCACTCCTGCACTCCCTCCCGACGAGGCAGGGGTCGTGTACTGGCCGGTGATGAATGGCACGTTCTGACCGACAACAATCTTTGCTTCTTCATTGTCCAACGTGATCAGGTTGGGCATCGACAAAATATTCGAATTGGTGTCGGATTCAATTGCATGTACCAATGCACCCAAACCAGAATGATTAAGCAGGGCGAGGGTCAAGCCGTTTCCGGGCACCAGAGGTGGCGTAGTTTTTTGTGAGGCGGCCAGGCTGACCAGATTGTTGCCACCAGAGCTAAATCCGGACAGTCCACCGACCCGGTAATCGCTGTTTCTATTTCCTGATAAAGCAGCCCATTGCACACCCAGTTCAGCCGCTTTGGCTGCCGACACTTCGACGATCAGCGACTCGATATAAACTTGAGCGCGGCGTGCATCCAGCTGGTCGATTATGTTACGCAAGTCGCGGTAAACCGACTCGTTGGCGGTAATGATCAATGTATTGGTAGTTGGGTCAGCCTGAATGTATCCCGCCGTGCCACTGCTTGGCAGTAAAATTTGTGTAGAGATAGTTGATGAGTTGGAGGATGAAGTTGAGGCGTTTGATGTAGTGGATGCAGGTGTCGTCTGACCTGCCGAGGAAGTTTCAGCTGCGACTACCGCGCGCAAGGTTTGAGCGAGCTTGGTGGCTTCGGCATTTTTTAAATAAACTACATGTACATTGCCGGGTTGCGCGGTCGGCTGGTCAAATTTTTCAATCAATGCTTTTGCCAGATTGGCGCGCGCTTCTGAGGGTGCTCTTATCACGACTGAATTGGTGCGTGGGTAGGCCAATAAGGTAATGCGGCCTGCATCGGCGGTGGCCGCAGCCCCTGTGGTTCCTGGCTCCAGCAAGCGATTGACCATCTGTGCAATATCAGTAGCGATGGCATAACGGATGGGTATGATATCCATGTCATTGCTGGCCGGCCCATCCAGTGCCCGGATTATTTTTCCCATGCGCAACAGGTTATCTGCGTAATCGGTGATGATGAGTGTGTTGTTGCCGGGGTTAGCATTAATGGTGTTGTTAGGTGAAATCAGCGGACGTAATACCGTTACCAAGTTGGCTGCCGACTCAAAATTCAAATGGAATATTTGTGTCGCGATCTGATCACCGCGCACTGCACCAGCCTGAATGGGCCCGGCCTGCAATTTAGCATCTGCTTCGGGCACCACTTTGCTATAGCCATTACCCGTCACGACGGTATAACCATGCAGGCGTAATATTGATGTTAATAGACGGAAAGCCTGAGTCTTGGTGAGTGGTTTTTCAGAGACCAAGGTGATTGTGCCTTTAACCCGAGGATCAATGATAAATGTCGTATGGGTGTAATCTCCAATAGCCGCGATTACCGATTCGATGTCGGCATCGACAAAATTAAGGGTGCTCTGGTTTGCATTGGTGCCCGCATCTTTATTGAAGCCTGAGTCTTTACTGGAGCCATCATTATTGAATCCTGAATCTTTCTTGAAGCTGGGGTCTTTATTGACACCTGCATCTTTAACAATAGGGAGGGGAGTTACATTGGTTGCGAACGGTTGGCGCGGCGGATCGTATGAATTTGGGCTGCTGGTAGGTACAGTCATCTGGCTGGCCGCGGGTATATCAGCGGGGCTACTGATGGCATTGATGTCAGAAGCTTGCGTCTCTGCCGCTATACTCGTGGTTGACCATATCAATATCATGATCACGCCGCAGCAATGCAAACCCCTTTGCGCTTGCAGCGGGGTTTGTGAAATTCTTTGCCTGGTGTGTGGAAGTATATTTTTTATCATTTGAATTCTAATGCGATCACGTCTGTGTCACCTTCTTTGCTGCGTTGTCCCAGCAAATTCAGAAAATTTCCCAACCTCTGCTCTTGTCCTGCTTCCGCTCGCGCTGTGCCGGAAAACTGCAAGCGCCCGTTGTCAATCATTCCTGAGCCGTTCAATAACATCGGCCCATGGATAGTCTTAAGCATCACCGAAGCCTGGGTTCCGTGCCACTCCAACCCGAGGTCATAACTGCCCAGCGGTTTGACTGGCGAGAGCCGCGAAGCTAAATCATTTATTTCCAGATTCATGGCCCCGAGGATTTCCAATTGCCCATTCTGTTGCGTCAATTGCAATGGCTCCCATGATAAGCGCATTTGCCCGGAAGGTTGCACGGTATTCAACGGTGCGCCCAGTGCGACGAGGCGTTCTGCCGGTAACGAAATTGCCGCGCCACTTATCTGCCATTGATGCCAGCTACCTGTGATGCTCACCGGTTGCGATAATGCCGCAGAATTCTCCAGGCTGGCATCCACGCTCCCCAACAATATCATCGGTGACAAACGCCACGCAAAACGTCCTGGCAAAAGCGGCGTGAGCGCCTCACTGCCACTTGCTGCCCCTCCAATAAATGCTGACCCTTGCCACAATGTGCCATGCGCATCCCCAAGCGTCAAGCGGCCTGCGGTCTGCTGTTCTACCATGGTGACCAGCCAGCTCACAGGAAAAAATATTATCAGGGTGAGGGCAACACTGACAATTCCCGCCAGCAACCAGATCAGCAAGCGGGGCATGGAACGACCTCTAAAAATCCTGATTTGCGAACATCCGCTTCGCGGTTTACGGGCTTACCCCACTCCTTCCCAATTAAACGATCACTCATTTTAACTAAGCTATCATAAGATGATGGGGATGTCTGTGGGTTAAGCGTACACAGCGGAAGTTTTTTTCGGAGATAGAAACTGCTGCGAGGCGGCAAAATTTTCTGTGCGCGGGTGGGCGAACCCCAAACTTTTAAGCACTTCCCCTAATCATTCCGCTGTTGATGCAACGTAAAGGTCGCGTTGATCATATCGGGCTGAGCAAGCGCGACGATATTGGCATCGATTACAAAAAGCAAAGCGTTCTTTTGCATATCATCCAGCCAGTGCAGGGTGCCGGAAAAGGACACTGTGGCGAATTGTATTTTCACGAAATCGCCGGTCAGCATCATGTTTTGTGCCTTTAAGCCATTGCGCGCCAGCGTTGCGTCTAAGACTTCTTTGGAAATCGCCAAGGGTGCAGTAGAGCTTCCGCGCGCTGACAGCCCGGCCTTCTCGGAAAGTGTGGTCGCTTCTTTTGATAAAATTTGCATCCCCGCGACTTGCTGACGCAACTTTGGGAGATTTTTATTCAGTTGCTCGCGACCGAACAAGGCGGGCGCGATCAGCAAGACATAGGCCAGGCTAAATGTCACTACCAGTGCCGCCACCGCCAGCATCGCACGCTCGCGAGCATTACGAGTTATCCAGAATTCCGAGGACGATTGCCGCGATTGTTCTAACAAGCTGGCCAAACTCATTTTGCCCTCCTGATTTTCCACACCATCGCACCTGCTTGCTCGGGAGCAAGTTCAAGCTGCAGCTCGCGGGCAGCTAATGCTGTTTTCATTTGCTGGGTTTGCATATTGGTACCATTTTTTAATCGCACATACAGGCTGAGTTCGCGATATTCGATGATAGTAATTGCAGAGGCGTTGCTGGTCCCTCCGACGCTGGACCAGGCTTCCCCAAAGGCGGCGATGAGCGCGGCAAAATCATCTCCATTGGGCAAACCCGCTGTGTGTTTGGCGGCAGCAATTTTCTGCTGCAGTTGCGCGAGGGGATCAATGATCACGGACTCTTTGGGATAGGCGGTCTTGTAGATTTGAACCATCGCGGTGCGCAGGGAATTGGCTTCGCTTTTCATGCGCCACCAATCGATATTCAACGCAAGGGCATTGACTATCAAAACCGCTGCGGCCAATAGCAGAGGCCAGCGCCATGGTCGCCAGTTCAGCTTGGTGCCGGTGGCCGCTCCCAGTCCTGTCATCAAATCAAGGGTGGTGACGTGGGCACCCGTAATCCAATGTGACCAGTTGTCGGCAAACACAGTAATCCGCTTGTTTGATGCGCTGTTATTTTGTGCCGCTTCCTGATACGCGTGCACTGCCGATTGTGGAACATACAGCTGAATAGTGGCTAGCGGTACCACCGTAGTTAAAGTCTGGATGACTACGCTCGCGCTGGATGCATGGTGTTCGGACTGGTTCAGCGCAGGCATGATCGCCAAACCAATGCCATCCTGTTCCGAGAGGCGTAGCGTCAGGTCAATGGCCGTATTCTTTTCGCTGCTCTCCCATTCGTTGATGGCGGCGCTCACGCTGCCTGCTTGTTCCGCGGAAAAAGACAAGCACAATTGTGCGGGCAAGGCGGTAATTTGACGTGCGCCGAATGCGAGTAATGCTTTGCTCACGATGGATAACCAGGCGCGCTGTACCACCGCGACAGTGCGCACTCCCCCTGATGTATTAACCTTGCTATCCACGACTACCACCGAGTCGGCCGGATCGCTGATCAATTGATCTTCTACCAGGTTGGGCAACGCAGCCTTTAGTTTGGCCGGGGATAGCGGCGGCACCTGCATATGCCGCAAGGCGACATCACTGGAGGCCAGCAGCAGCACCACACGTTGTGCTTTCGCTATAGTGGAGGATAAGTCCGATAATGTTGAGTAGCCTTGGCGTTCAATGGCGCTGCCGGATGACATGCTTCCCTGAGCGACTACCGCGAACGGGCAGGCAAGCGCAAGCCAGTGCGGCGCGCTATCGGCGGCGGCTTTGGAAGGTAGACGGATATACAGTGTGCTCACGGTGCCTCGCTGCTTTAATATTCTCGGATCCAGACCAAATAGGTAGCCGCCTGCTCATTGCGCTGCTCATTGCGTTCGATCAAGGCTTGCATTTCTGACTCGACACGGTTCATGCGTACTTTACCATTGACCAGGAAAAATTTGGTCATGACCGATATTTCACTGCCTAAGATTTCATGGGTAGTGCCGGGTAAGTGGTCTGAAAAATCGGCAGGGTTTTTGAAAGTGGCAATTTTGTTTCGGTTTTCCACTAATCGTCGTGCATCTTCAAGCGAAAGCCCCTTGACCTTGGCCGCTAGCACCTCCGCAGGCGCGGTGTTGACATTTACCGGCGTAGGTTGCAGGTTGGGATTCACCGACGTAACAAGTGGCAGGAAGATGATGAAATCTTTCAGTTTAGCAAGCATCTCCGAGGTGAAACCCGGCACCGCTAGCAGGTCCTCTACCTGTGTTAATTCCATGGGCAACGCATCTGCGGGTTGGGCGAGTTTCGTATCAGGATTTTGCGGATTTTGCGCATCGTCAGGCGGGAGTTTTTGTGTAGCCGCCATCTCATCAGCAGTGGCCTGCGCTAAAGTCGGATTCAGATGCACGATCGCCAGAAGCTTGGCGAAAACGGCGACTTCCTGTGTGTCGATGATTCCTTTGATGCATAAATTGGCCAGGTTGTAACGTGCTTGCGCATCGCTGATGCTGCCGGATAAAGTGGCATCGGCGATATCGGTATCGGCGTGGTCTTTTTCGACATATTGATCGAGGCGGGTTTCTGCGAGCGGTACCGCCCAGGGTTCATCGAGGGTATCCACGCCAGAATATTTCGCATCTTCGCGCAGGATCAGCGCGGCCCAATCGAGCGCCCCGCGCAATATCCATTGTTTTTGTAATTGCAGGCGCTGATTTTCAATCGAGCGTACCTGTACCTGCTGCTGCCAGAACAGGCTGGCGACGATGGTGATCGCCAAGGTAGTTAATAACAGCGCCATAATTACGGCGACTCCTTGTTGACGCTGAGCAGGGGGTTGCCGCTGAACTGGGTATCGAACCAATGAATAAGCAGAGTGCGCTTTCACACTGCCCCCAATAAAAAAATCTTCACCATCCCGGTCGCGCGTCCGTGTACCTGCATGGTGACTTCCAGACCGGTTGGGACGGGTGAATTTGACGGCGTACCCAGTAATGGGGGCGCCGCCTGCGCGGTCAGATTGGTACTCCAGCCATTGCTGCCATTTACCCATAGGCGCATTGTCAGTGCAGTCACATCCGATTGCAGTACAACACCGGTTCTGAGCCTGTCGAGCGGTGTCGTACTCGTATTAGTATCAGTATCGTTCAGCGCACTTAGCCACAACTTATCCAGTTCGCGCAAATCGCGCGTTGCAACTGATTCGCGACGGGTCAGAATCCCGTCCCTGACTTGATAGGTGACAACTTGCAGGCGGGACGGATGGTCATCGCTAAACACCGTGCGCACCAAGGTGAGTCGGCCTTGCGCGGCGACGAGGGATGCTTTGCTCACTAACACAGATGGATCAAACAGATGGGCGCAATCGCTTTGCAATTGTGCAAAGGTGAGTTGCATTCCGCGCGTTTGCGCAAGATCGTCAGTGAGCGCGATACGCGAGCGCACGATACTATCGAGTCCGCGCCAGCCCAATACTGCGACCACGGCAAGCACGCTGATGGCGACCAGCAACTCGATCAGCGTGAGTCCTTTATGGGCGCGCTTATTGAGCATTGGGTACGACTTGAGCCAGCTTGATAATATGCCGCCCGGTGTTTTGTGGGTCAACGGTGTTTTGTGCATCCAGCACAATAACTTCGACACGGCGGAAATAGGGATTGGGGGTGGTGTAGACGTTTTCCTCGCACACCAGTTGCAACTCGCCCTGCGGGCAATCGAAGCGGCGCGAACCCAGTGGCGGCCATTCATGAGCGAGACGAATTTGTGACAGACGATTTTCCGCTGACCATGTCGCCATCATTGAAGCGCGCAAATCACTACTGTTTTGCGTCAAGCTGCCGACCGCTCGCAGACTGGCACCCAACGCGGTGCCGACGATGACCAGTGCGACCAG
>JANYHX010000286.1 GCA_025362155.1 Gallionella sp.
CTTCATCTCCGAACACGACTACAACATCGGCTGCCGCATAGCCGAAACGATGTGCGGCGGCGATGTGGAAGCGGGCAGCATGGTGGACGAACAATGGTTCCTTGACCTTGAACGTAAAAACTTCATGGAATTGCTGGCGACGCAGAAGACGCGGGATCGCGTGGAATATATGTTGAAGAATGGGAAGCCGTTGCGGAATTAAAGCTGAACTGAAAGGAATGGCGTATGGCTGATATTCACCTGACTCAATCCGAAGCAGAAGCATTGATAGTTATGGAAAAGCACCGTTTCAATGAAGAGCGTTATTCTTACCCCACATCCGGGTCATTGATAATTCCCCTTCAGTCGTCAGATAAAAGGGAGCAATTTTTGCTCGACATTCGTAGAGGGCGCATCGATCTACTCAAGGGTAAATACCAAACACGCGCGAGACAGGTTGTTGTTTTAGTAAGGTTGGATTTTGGCGGCGCTCCGCATCGAAACCCTGACGATCAGGAAATTGGGAGTCCCCATCTGCATCTCTATCGCGAAGGTTATGGAGATAAATGGGCTGTGCCAGTACCAATTGAGCATTTTCCGAGAACATCTAATCTGTGGGGCACACTAGAAGATTTCTTGCGATATTGTCGTGTTACGATTCCCCCTCACATTGAACGAGGGTTGTTCACATGATTCAAGATATTCAAAAGCTTCTGGATGATTACGCGGTTTGGTTGCGCGACAAGACTCTGCTACGCCAAGTCCAAGATTGGACTGAAATTACGACGCCATATTTAGACCGTCACAATGATTACGTCCAAATCTACGCAAGAAAATCAAACGGCGCATATATGTTGACTGACGACGGTTATACGATAGAAGACCTTGAGCAAAGTGGTTGCAAGTTGAACAGTCCCAAGCGGCAGGATTTATTGAGGATGACGTTAAACGGGTTTGGCGTTCAATTACACGGCGACGCGCTTGAGGTTCATGCTACACCAGACAACTTCTCCCTGCGAAAGCATAATCTTATCCAAGCGATGCTGGCGGTTAACGATATGTTTTATCTTGCTGTTCCAATGGTTGCAAGTCTGTTTTATGAAGATGTCGTTTCTTGGTTAGATTTACATGATGTGCGCTATACGCCCAAGGTGAAATTTTCTGGTAAGACTGGCTACGACCATCTATTTGATTTCGTGATTCCAAAATCGCGGAAACAGCCCGAGCGTATAGTTCAGTCCATTAATCGGCCTAATCGTGATACAGCTCAAGCCGTGGCATTTGCATGGATTGATACTAAGGAAGTCAGACCGTCAGATTCCAAAGCAATTGCATTGCTTAACGATTCTGAAATAGCGATCTCGTCTTCCGTTACTGATGCATTAACGAACTACGATGTTAGACCAGTGCCTTGGAGTAAGCGAGAAGAGGTATGGGAGGAATTGGCAGCATAGTGTAAATATAGACCTGAGCAATAAAGTGCCAAGCTTGAATTTATCGAGATAAAACCCATACTTCAGATGCAAACTGGAGGGACAAGAATGATGGTAATGCAATCATAAGCCAGCGAGGAATCTGTGGTGTACTGTCTAAGCTCATCAAGCCTTTAAAGAGTTGTTTCATCCCGTGCTTGGTTAGTGTCATTCGTAAGAAAGGGTTCGATTTCGCGTTTATTAATTTGGCACTTTAAAAGGGGAGAATTGTATGGACAGGAAATTCATCATGACTGCTTTCGGCTACGCGATTCTGGGCTTGATGCTCGGAATCTTTATGGCGGCAACCAAGGATCACAGCCAGTTTGTGACGCATGCGCATATCATGCTGCTTGGCTTTGTAGTGTCGTTCATTTATGCCTTGTGCCACAAGTTGTGGCTGAATAACATCACGTCTAAGCTGGCCGTCGCGCAGTTCTATATCCATCTGGTCGCCTCTTTTGTGATATTTGTTGGTCTGTTCCTGCTATATGGCCAATTCGTTGAAGGGGAGCAGATCGAGCCGGTCCTGGCGATTGCATCCATTACCGCGTTTATCGGGGTGATCCTGATGTTTGTCCTGCTAGTCAAAGCACCCAGGAATGCCTGGCAAAGAAAAACACAGGATGCTTGAACTCAGACCGACCTGCGAACACTGCAACAGGGCGTTGCCGCCTGGTTCGCTTGAGGCGCGTATCTGTACCTACGAGTGCACGTTTTGCGCGACCTGTGTCGACACTTTGTTGGGCAATGTCTGTCCAAATTGCGGAGGTGGTTTTGTGCCCAGACCAATCAGGCCTGTAAGCAACTTGAAAGGTAATAATTATCTTGGTAAGGACCCGGCAAGTACCAAGGTCAGGCACAGGCCGGTTGATCTGGCGGTGCATACGCAGTTTGCCGCCAAAATTAAATTGATACCGCCGGAAAAGCGGTAGTCATGAAACGAATCAGGAGGTCGCCATGAGCAAGCAAATCCAGGAAGCCTACATCGTCGCTGCGACGCGCACACCGGTTGGCAAGGCGCCGCGCGGGATGTTTCGCAATACTCGTCCGGACGATCTGCTGGCGCATGTACTGAAGAGTGTGTTGGCGCAAGCGCCGTCACTGGATGCGTCGGCCATTGGCGATGTGATCGTTGGTTGCGCGATGCCGGAAGCGGAGCAGGGCATGAACGTGGCGCGCCTTAGTCTGCTGCTGGCAGCGATAATACGGGGTCAGCATCGCAATAGTTTTCGACTAAAAACGACGGTATGTTTTTAGGGTGAACGGGTTTATAATATGACCATAATTATGACTATAAGGAGTAAGCGATGAGTTCCGTTAATCTGGCTACTGCCAAAGCGCAATTGAGTGAATTGATCAACAAGGTCGAGGCTGGAGAAGAAGTTGTGATTACCCGGCACGGGCGTCCCGTCGCGCGAGTGGTTCCTGCCAGCCAGGCCAAGCAGCCCGTGCCGCTGAAGCGGCTGGCCGAGTTGCGCAAGAGCCTTCCGCCTTGGGAGGGAAGAAATAGCGCAAAATTGTTGCGTGAATTGCGCGAGGAGGAATGATTTATTTCGACACCAGTTTTGTGACGCCGTTGTTTCGCGACGAACCCGGCTCTCGCAAGGTGGCGGACTTTATTTCGCGGCAAGTAGCAGGAACGCTAATAGTTAGCAAGTGGGTGGGTGTGGAATTTGCCAGCATGGTGTCCCGTAGTGTGCGCATGGGCGGTCTGTCAAACGACGCTGGGCGAAAGTTGATCCAGGTATACGACGCAACCATTGCCGCTTCTTTTGTCGTGCTGGTTCCCAATAGCTACGACTACGATCTGGCGCAGGAATATGTCGCCAATTTTGCAACGCACTTGCGCGCGCCGGATGCGCTGCATTTGGCGGTCGCGCACAATAACGGGGTGGAGTTTGTCGCCACCTTGGATGAGGGGATGCTGGCTGCTGCGAAGAAGTTGAAGATTCCGGTACGGCGCGTTATTCGTTAGAAATTGAGGAAGAGTGGCAAAAACATATCCATTTACCGGAGGTGTATATGAATAAGCAAGTTCAGGAAGCCTACATCGTTGCAGCAACGCGCACACCGGTCGGCAAGGCACCGCGCGGGATGTTCCGCAACGCCCGTCCGGACGATCTGCTGGCGCATGTACTGAAGAGTGTGTTGGCGCAAGCGCCGTCACTGGATGCGTCGGCCATTGGCGATGTGATCGTTGGTTGCGCGATGCCGGAAGCGGAGCAGGGCATGAACGTGGCGCGCATTAGTCTGCTGCTGGCAGGGTTGCCGGTTGGCGTGCCGGGTGTGACGGTGAACCGTTTCTGTTCTTCCGGTTTGCAGGCAGTGGCGATGGCGGCGGATCGCATCCGGCTGGGCGAGGCGGAGGTGATGATAGGCGCCGGAGTGGAGAGCATGAGCATGGTGCCGATGACGGGTAACAAGGTCGCGTTCAATCCGGAAATTTTTGCGCATGATGAAAACTTTGCGATTGCATTTGGCATGGGCATCACTGCCGAGAAAGTTGCCGAGCGATGGAAAGTGTCGCGCGAGGCGCAAGACGAGTTTGCGCTGACGAGCCATCAGCGCGCCGTGCGGGCAACAGCGAGCGGCGAATTCAAAGACGAGATCACGCCTTACACCATCGCTAATCACATTCCCGATTTGCATGCCCGTGCAGTGCGCATCGCCCAACGTGATGCCACACAGGACGAAGGGCCTCGCGCGGACACTACACTTGAAGTGTTGGCCAAATTAAAAACAGTGTTCGCGCAAAAGGGTTCGGTCACGGCGGGCAACAGTTCGCAGATGTCCGACGGCGCGGGTGCAGTGTTGCTGTGCAGCGAGGCTGCGCTGAAACGCTATAACCTCACACCAATTGCCAGATTCGTTGGCTACTCAGTCGCAGGTGTGCCGCCGGAGATCATG
>JANYHX010000287.1 GCA_025362155.1 Gallionella sp.
ATGCACTCTGCGCGAACTGAGCCGCATCACACGCCGTGACAACATCCAGTTCGACGGCCTGGCGCGCGTATCGCATGTGACCGATGCGACCGATTGGCGCGTGGAATATCCATTCGTGGTGTTGCACCCCGATACCGAAGAAGAAATCGCCGCACTGGTGCGCGCCTGCATAACACTCAAGCTCACCATCATTCCGCGTGGTGGCGGCACCGGTTATACCGGCGGCGCAGTGCCGCTGGATAAATTTTCGGCGGTGATCAATACCGAAAAACTCGAAGCACTTTCCGCAATTGAACATCTGGTGTTGCCCGGATTGAACAAACCGTATGCGACCATCCATTGCGGCGCAGGCGTAGTCACAAGGCGGGTGATGGAAGCAGCGGAAGCCAGCAATCTGGTATTTGCGGTAGACCCTACATCGGCAGATGCCTCGTGCATCGGCGGCAACGTGGCAATGAATGCGGGCGGCAAGAAAGCGGTGCTATGGGGCACCGCGCTGGACAACCTGGCGTCATGGCGCATGGTCACGCCGGACGGTTTGTGGATGAATGTCGAACGGCTGCATCACAATCTCGGCAAGATCCACGATGTCGCGAACGCATCTTTCCGCATCAGCCGCTTCGAAGCGGACGGCAAGACTGCGCACGGCGCGTCCGAGATCCTTACCATCCCCGGCACTGCATTCCGCAAGGCCGGACTGGGCAAAGATGTCACCGACAAATTTCTGTCCGGCCTGCCCGGCATCCAGAAGGAAGGCTGCGACGGCATTATCACTTCGGCGCGCTTCATTTTGCATCGCGCGCATGCTCACACACGTACCGTGTGCCTGGAATTTTTCGGTCAGGTACGTGAAGCGGTACCCTCGATAGTGGAAATAAAATCCTATATGGACGCGCATCCAAACGCGCTGTTGGCGGGGCTGGAACATCTTGATGAGCGCTATCTCAAGGCAGTGGGCTATGCCACCAAATCCAAGCGCGGAACGCGTCCGAAGATGGTGCTGGTTGCCGACGTGGTAAGTGATGATGCCAACGCGGCCGCGGCAGCCGCTTCGGAAATCGTGCGCCTCGCCAATCTGCGCAGTGGCGAAGGATTCATTGCGGTATCCGCCGAGGCGCGCAAGAAATTTTGGCTGGATCGCGCGCGCACCGCTGCGATCGCCAAGCATACCAACGCCTTCAAGATCAACGAAGATGTGGTAATCCCATTAGAGCGCATGGGCGATTATTGCGATGGCGTGGAGCGTATTAACATTGAGTTGTCGCTACATAACAAACTCAAATTGCTGGACGCGCTGGATGAATTTTTCGCCGGTGAGTTGCCGCTGTATTACCAGGATGACAAGCAACTCGGCGATGCCGAACTGCTCGGTGATCGCGCTCAGGAAGCCCCGCAACTGCTGGCTGGTGTGCGCAAGCGCTGGCAATGGCTGCGGGATAATCTGGATGCGCCGCTGAGCGCCTGCCCGTTTGCTCCCCCTCCCCAACCCTCTGATGAAATTACTGATATGACTACTAGCCATCTGACTAAGCCATCAATAAACGGCGGCCAAGTCGCTGGTTACCCTGATGGGAGAGAGGGTACGGTTTTTGATGCCGTGCAGCGCCACCAACTGCGCGCCTCATGGAAACTCGAACTGCGCGATCCGCTACGCCCTATCTTCAATGGCAGCACCTATCAGCCCATCCTCGATCAATGCAACAGTATTCACCAGAGCGTGCTGAAAAGCCGCGTGTTCATCGCGCTGCACATGCACGCGGGGGACGGCAATGTGCATACCAACATTCCGGTGAATTCGGACAACTACGAAATGCTGCAACAGGCCAATGCTGCGGTAAACCGTATCATGCGACTGGCGAAAGATCTGGGCGGAGTGATCTCTGGTGAGCACGGGATAGGCATCACCAAATTCGATTTTCTTGAGGCGGATGAAATCGCCGCATTCACCGCTTACAAAAAGCAAGTTGACCCTGAAGGCCATTTCAACAAAGGTAAGCTGCTCAACGGTGGCAACCTGGAGCGTGCTTACACCCCCAGCTTTAATTTAATGGAACTGGAAAGTCTGATCCTGGAAAAAAGCGAACTGGGAGAGATTTCCGATTCGATCAAGGATTGTTTGCGCTGCGGCAAATGCAAACCGGTGTGCAATACCCACGTGCCGCGCGCCAATTTGTTGTATTCGCCGCGCAATAAGATACTCGCCACTTCGTTGCTGATTGAAGCATTCCTGTATGAGGAGCAGACACGTCGCGGGGTTTCTATTCAGCACTTCGACGAATTTTCCGATGTCGCCGATCACTGCACGATATGCCACAAGTGCCTGAATCCGTGTCCGGTGAACATTGACTTCGGCGATGTGTCGATCGCAATGCGTAATTTTTTACGCAAGCAGGGGAAAAAGAAATTCAACCC
>JANYHX010000294.1 GCA_025362155.1 Gallionella sp.
GCACTAGACAGGCTTACAGCAAAAATGCCACCGTCACGATCTATGACAAACACCGCATGACGTGGGATGAACATGAACGATTTGCATCTTTTGTCACACCAAAAGATGCGCCTATCATTAACTTTGCACGCTCGGTAGCGACGCAGTTCAAGGAAACCAAGGACGAATCGCAACTGGCCGCAGCCTTATTCGATTCCATGGGAGTAATGGGATTTACTTATATTCAGAACCCGTCCGACCCTTACCAGATTTCCCTTGCAAAGACCGCAGCAACCGCAAAAACGGATACGGTCGACTATGTCCAGTATCCACGCGAAACACTGGAACGGAAATCGGGTGACTGTGTTGATATGGTCGCGTTCTACTCCACGGCCCTTGAGAGCATGGGTATTACTACCTTGGCACTGGAAGTCCCTGACCATTTACTGATGATGTTCTCTACGGGCATCAGTGCCGATGCTGATGGATACACGATGAATGATATGTATGTGATACACGATGGCTTGTTATGGATTCCGGTGGAGGCCACGGTCGTGGGAAAACCGTTTATCAAAGCGTGGGAACTCGGTGCAGCGAACTACTACAAATGGAAAGGCAAGGGCTTGGGTATACTGGATGTTCATAACGCATGGAATACTTTTAAGCCGGCTACATTACCCAATTCCACCCTAAAATCCATGGACATTACTCCCGATGCCATCGAGAAAAAATTTCCTGGCGACTTTATTTCGATGCTCAAGATTAGTTCCCAGACCAAGACCCGGCGCTATCTTCAGGCTATACAAAAAAATCCGGGTGATATGGATGCGCATCTGCAGATGGGCATCATTCTCGCCAAGATTGGCGATGGGGAAGAAGCGATGAAATATTTTGACAAGGTGCTTACTGCTGAACCGAAGAACGCCGCGGCACTCAATAATCGCGGCAATATCTTCATGCTCAGAGAGAAATATCCCGAGGCGCAAAAAGCCTATCTTGCGGCGTCCCAGTCAGATCCCAAAGACGCCTACGTCTGGGTGAATTTGGCCAAATCGTACAAGGCCGTAAACAATACCAAAAAAGCAAAAGCTGCTTTTATCAAGGCACAAAAACTGGATGCGATGGTCAAGGAAAAGTATAAAGCGTTAGCTTTGGAATTGTTGAATTCACTGTAAGATAAGAAACTATTGGGTTCATTGGCAGGACTAATTGTATTAACCACTCTGAGGAGGAAATTATGAAAAAACTAGCCATATTACTTTTATTGGGTTTAATGATCGGCTCACAAGCCCTTTACGCTGATGAAAGGGGCGGCACGAGCACGCAAAGTTTCTGGGACATGCTCAGAAGCAAGCTCGAATCATTTACCCCGAAGAAGAAAGTGACTGCAACCAATGCAACCGGGGGTGTTCGCGGTGCGGCAGTAGCCTCTGAAGATGTGTACTGGAAGGATGAATCTACCGGACAGATTATAGATTCTGAGGAACTGGAGGCATTCAAGAAAGCGGTCAAATTGATCGATACCGGTGAAAAGGGACAGGCTAAAATTGCTTTCTCCGAATTCATCAAAAAATATCCAGATAGCCCCTTGCGCAAAGACGCCGATCAAGCCTTGGCTCTCTCTAATTAGTCCCTAATTAGCCGTCGTCGCAAACGATTCCGGTGTATTCGATACAACGTGATCAAGTTGAGTGAGTAAATGGCTTGAGATAAACAAGTCATTTACTCATCATTTACTCAGTAATGTGGATTGTTTGGGTGACCACTACCTCCTCCGCTGGGAATTAACCATTAAGAACCCAATCCTGGGTATTTTTAGCGATCTTTTCCTTCTCGATTTATAAATTTCGCTTCCCATTGCTAAGACTTGGAGACGAGTTTTTGGCAATTTGAGCAATTTTCTTTCATATTCATTTTTTACCCCCGTACCCATCAAGCCAATAAAGACGCCATTCAAGGCCAGCAATAGGAGGTAAAGTCAAAATTGGCATGTAATATGCTTATTTAACATTACGGCGAGCTTTCAAGTTTCGGGTAACGCCGTAAAACAGGCAATCAAAAAAGAGGTGTGCCATGAGGATCACGATGAATATGAGCAGTTACGAAATCGAGCAGGATTCGACAGAGGCTGAATATAGCGATGATATCTTGTACGCCGGCTGGAATCCTGAAGTGGAATCGCTGAGTCAGGAGCTACAGCTTGCGTCGACTCAAGAACAACCGGCCATGCCCGTTGCATTTACGACGGAAATTGTGGAATTATTTCTGAGAAAAATGTATTCCTATCAGCGCTAACTGTTGGCCGATATGACAGGGCAAGGAATAAAGACACCGTAGATGCAATGTAATATAGGAGGTATCACCCTTGTTTAAGCTCAGTGTTTATTACTCCGGTGTGCTGCGTTACACCATTGTCGGGAATATGGAAAAAGCCCAAGCGCTACGTGACGAAGGCTTTTATGTGGTAGTCAAGCTTGCTGCCTGATGCGCAGTGTGCGATGCAAAACGTAGTTCCAAGCTATTTTTATGGCCATAGAAAAGTAAAAAAACATGCAGTCGCTTTATAGATGTTCGCTCCACAAATTCCCAACTCCAGCCCCCCTCCCTCCATTCTTAAGCTTAATGCGCCTCAATTTTCGACAAATGCCGCGTCACTGACAACCACGCCCCCAGCCAGCCAAGGTACATCGAGAACAGCAGCAGTGTCACGCTGTCGCCGAATGATAGCGAATGCAATGTGATCTGGCTGGCGTAGAGTTGCGATAATGCGTTGAGTTGATAGTTGAGCACCAACAGGCTAATAGTGATGGTGAACCACGCAATAATGCCGCCGAACAGTCCCTGCAACGCGCCAAAATAAAGGAAAGGACGGCGTATAAAGCCGTTGGTCGCACCGATCAGTTTGGCCACTTCGATCTCCTCACGCTGAGTGAGAATTTGCAGGCGGATGGTATTGAAAGTGATCGCGACCAGCGCCAGGCTGAGCAAGCTGGCGAGTATTAACGCCATCATGCGTCCGAATTTAAGCATGGCTTCGAGCTTATAGGCCCAAGCCGAATCGAGTTGTGCCAGCTCCACTTGGGGCAGCTTCGCCAGTTCATCGCGCAATGCCTGTAACGCTTGCACTGCGCCATGTTTGGGATAAACGATGAAGGCATCTGGCAAGGGGTTCTGATTCAATCCGCCAATCACATCGGCTAATCCGGTGCTTTGTTTAAGCTGCTCCAATGCTTGCGCACGGGCGACAAATTCGATGCGGTCTATGGCTGGATGTCGCTCCAGTTGCTTGCGCAGCTTATCAACGTCATCCGTTTTTGCATTCATGCTCAGAAACAAACTGACCTGCGGGGTACTAGAAAGCTGGGCCACCCAACCTTGCACGTTTTGCAGCAGCACATACATACCGGCAGGAAGGCTCAGTGCAATGCCTATAACCAAAATGTTGAGTACCCCCACCAGCGGCGAAGCAAACATACGCCGCAATACGCCGATATTTTGCGCGAGTGCGTGCCTCATGCCTGTGCCTGGCTTTGGGTTTGTATGAGGCCTACCGACACGGGTTGTAATTCCCCCTGCTTGAGCACAAGCACGCGCCCATTGGCATTTTGCAACACGCTTTCATCGTGGGTGGAAATCAGCACCGTGGCCCCGACCTGATGAAAAGATTTGAAGATCGCCATAATCTCGTGAGCATATTCCGTATCAAGATTGCCAGTCGGTTCGTCGGCCAGCAGGATGGTGGGGCGATTCACGATGGCGCGGGCGATGCACAAGCGTTGGTGTTCGCCGCCGGATAGCGCGATGGGGTTTGATTTTTCTCGCTTGAGCAAGCCTACTTTATCGAGTGCGGCGCGCACCCGTTTGTGGCTTTCGCGGTAATCGAAGCCGCAGATTTGCAGCGGCAGCATCACGTTGTCGAACACGTTGCGGTCGAACAACAGTTTGTGATCCTGGAAAATAATGCCCAGATTGCGGCGCAGAAAAGGCAGCGCACGCTCTTTGAGCGCACCGACATTCTGATGGTTGACCAGCACACTGCCGAGGTTGGGTCGTTCGATCGCAGCAATCAGCTTAAGCAAAGTACTTTTGCCCGCACCGGAGTGACCGGTGAGAAACACCATCTCCCCTGCTGCGATTTCGAAAGAGACATTCTTCAACGCCTGATAACCACCCGGATAACGCTTGTGGACTTGGGTGAAACGGATCATTCTTCCAGACCCATCAGTGCCGCGACAAACTCCTCCGCAACAAAGGGACGCAAATCATCCAGCCTCTCGCCCACCCCGATAAAACGCACCGGGATCGGATGCGCCCTGGCGATCGCGGCGATCACGCCGCCCTTGGCGGTGCCGTCCAGCTTGGTGAGTATCAGTCCGGTCACACCCAGAGCTTCATCAAAGGCTTTGACCTGGCTCAGCGCATTCTGTCCGGTGTTGGCATCCAGCACCAGCATCACTTCATGCGGTGCGGCTGGTGATGTTGGTGTTTCTGGCAATACCTTGGCGATCATGCGCTTAACCTTTTTGATCTCTTCCATCAGGTTCGCCTGGGTAGTCAATCGTCCGGCGGTATCGGCCAGCACCACATCGATCTTGCGTGCCT
>JANYHX010000328.1 GCA_025362155.1 Gallionella sp.
GCTTCGTTTCGCTCATAACCTGCTCCTTGTTACAGCAGGTTACCATCTTAATTAACTGTCCGAAAATCGGGGTCCACTATACCGGGGTTGTCAATGCTCGTGAACACCGCCCCTTAGAAGGATTTTGACGTCTGCGGATATTTAGGTATAATCCGCGCCTTCGCAAAAATCGCATTAGTTATTGAGGTTGTTATGTACGCAGTTATAAAAACGGGTGGTAAGCAATATCGCGTTACTTCCGGTGAAACTTTAAAAGTTGAAATTCTCCCTGGCGACGTGGGCAGTGCCGTCGTGTTGGACGAAGTGCTGATGGTTGCGGATGGCGATAAGCTGTCGATGGGCAAGCCTTTGCTGAGTGGGGCATCCGTGAATGCGACCATCGTGTCGCACGGTCGCGGCGACAAAATTCGCATCTTCAAGATGCGCCGCCGTAAGCACTACCAGAAAAATCAAGGTCATCGTCAAAACTACACCGAAATCCGCATCGACGGCATCGCTGTATAAATTTGGGCGTAATTCTGTTTAAGGAGCAACTAGCATGGCATCAAAAAAAGGCGGCGGCAGTACCAGTAACGGACGCGACTCGCACTCAAAGCGACTCGGCGTGAAAAGCTACGGCGGCGAATTGATTAGCGCAGGCAGCATCATCGTACGCCAGCGTGGCACTGAATTCCATCCCGGCGACAACGTCGGCATGGGCAAGGATCACACTCTGTTTGCCAAGATCACCGGCAAAGTGGTGTTCGCCATCAAGGGCGCCCAACAACGTAGGACAGTTTCCATCGTAGCTGCGGCGTAGTAATCCCCAACCGGCAAGCGCTACTTTGACAGATCAGCCCTATCGCAAGGTAGGGCTTTTTTATTTGCCAAAGGCAATTGGCCAAAGGAAAATGGACAGGTTTAAAACATGAAATTCATCGACGAATCCAAAATCGAAGTATTTGCCGGCAGCGGCGGCAATGGCGCGGCTAGCTTTCGCCGCGAGAAATACATCGACAAAGGAGGGCCGGATGGTGGCGATGGCGGGCGCGGCGGCAGTATATATGCGCAGGCTGATCGCAACATCAATACACTGGTGGACTATCGTTTCGCCCGTATGCACCGCGCCAAAAATGGTGGGTCTGGGCGCGGGGCGGATTGCTATGGCAAGGGCGCGGACGATGTCGTGCTGCGCATGCCGGTGGGTACGGTAATCACTGACATTAACAGCGGCGAAGTCATTGCCGACCTTGCGCATGATGGCGAAAAAGTTTTGCTCGCCCAAGGCGGTATGGGCGGCTTGGGCAACATCCATTTCAAGTCCAGTACCAACCGCGCGCCGCGCCAATGCACTCCCGGCACAGAGGGAGAAACCCGCGAATTGCAACTGGAATTGAAAGTGCTGGCCGACGTCGGGCTGCTGGGTATGCCGAACGCGGGCAAATCCACTTTCATCCGTTCTGTGTCTGCCGCGCGTCCCAAGGTCGCCGACTATCCATTCACTACCCTGCATCCGAATCTCGGCGTGGTGCGCGTATCGCCTGAAAAAAGTTTTGTCATCGCTGATATCCCCGGGATAATCGAAGGCGCAGCGGAAGGTGCCGGGCTGGGACACCAGTTCCTGCGCCACTTGGCGCGTACCCGCGTGTTGCTGCATCTGGTGGACATCGCGCCGATGTATGAAGGCATCGATCCGGTGCATGAGGCGCGCGCTATCCTTAACGAGCTGAAAAAATACGATCCCGCCCTGTATGATAAACCGCGCTGGTTGCTGTTGAACAAAGTTGATCTGCTGGAAAATTGTGATGAAAAAGTCGCCGCGTTCCTCAAAGAGTTCAGTGATTTTGACCGCTATTTTGTCATCTCTGCGATCAATGGTGAAGGCTGCAAGGAATTGACCTATGCCATCATGGATCATTTGCTCGCGATGAACGAACTGGAACGACAGGCTGCGGCGGACAGCGCGCAGGAAACTGATGCGGATATAATTTAGATCAGGTATGAAAACTTTGTTAGCCAAATGTAAGCGTATCGTTGTCAAAGTAGGCAGCAGCCTGGTAACGAATCGAGGCGCGGGGCTGGACCTGGTCGCGCTCGGTAACTGGGCACGGCAGATCGCCATGCTCAGCACTAGCGGTCATGAAGTGGTGCTGGTGTCTTCCGGCGCGATCGCCGAAGGCATGCAACGCCTCGGCTGGAGTAAACGCCCGACTTCGATACATGATTTGCAGGCTGCTGCTGCGGTCGGCCAAATGGGTTTGGTGCAAGCCTATGAAAGCTGCTTCCGCAAGCATGATTTGCATGCCGCGCAAGTGTTGCTGACGCACGCCGACCTGGCCGATCGCGAGCGTTATCTGAACGCACGCGCCACGCTGATTACGCTGTTGTCCTTGGGTGTTATTCCCATCATCAACGAGAACGATACGGTCGTCACCGATGAAATCAAATTCGGCGACAACGACACGCTGGGCGCGCTGGTCGCCAATTTGATTGATGCCGAAGTGCTTATCATCCTCACCGATCAAAGCGGGCTTTATACCGCCGATCCGCGCAATGATCTCAACGCCACGTTAATCAGCGCGGGACTGGCGGGGGATGCGCAACTGGAAAGTATGGCGGGCGGGGCCGGCAGCCACATCGGGCGTGGCGGTATGATTACCAAAATACTCGCGGCGAAACGCGCGGCGCGCAGCGGTGCACATACGGTCATCGCTTCAGGGCACGAGCCAGATGTGTTGTTGCGCCTGATGCAGGGAGAGTCCATTGGCACGCTGCTCACCGCACCCACCCTCAGCCTTGCGGCGCGCAAACAATGGCTGGCAGATCATCTGCAGGTTGGCGGCAAACTGGTACTGGATGCCGGCGCGATCAAAGCATTGCGCGCTGATGGCAAGAGCTTGCTGCCGATCGGCGTCAAGAATGTATTCGGCGAATTCGAACGCGGCGCAGTGGTTGCCTGTGTGAGCGAAGATGGCGTGGACATTGCGCGCGGACTGACCAACTACAACGCCACCGAAGCGCGGCTGATTGCCCAGCATGCCAGCAAAGAAATAGAATCCCTGCTGGGGTATGGCGGCGATGCCGAAATCATCCACCGTGATAATTTAGTTGTGTTGTAAAAATAAAAGAAATAATGCTGGAAGCTGAAGGTATCTTATAGCTAGATTTTGGATTGCTGCGGTTTCCTGTCAGTCAGTGGCTTGCAATACTTTCACAGCTATCTTCAATTGCCCTGCAATCGTGCTAACACCGGCGCGTAACCTTTCGTCCCCCAATTCATCAGTAGATTCGGAAAGGGGATGCTGCTTCAGCACCGCTTCGGAAAATTCGCGTAAGGTTTTATAGTGACTGTCGGCATCATGAATCAAGGGCTGCGGGTTGATGGCTTGAAAATAGAATATCCCGTCGCGCAAGGCGATTGCCAAGAGGTAACAATTCTCGCCTTGGGAAAACACGCTGGGATCGCGTACTTCAAAATATTGGGTGGGCAGATCGCGTTGTGGCAGATGCAGCTGGATAAAGTGCTGGGCGATTTGTTCGATGAAGATTTGCGCACGATTGAGTTGCGGCGCAAGGGTAATATGGTATTGCCCGGGACGCTGGATAATGACCGGGTTATCCAGTATCACCGGCCTCCCGCGGCGTATGGTCAACACAATCAGGGTAACGAGAGTGAGGACTAAAAGAGTTTCGCCCATATTCCCAATCCAGCCTTACTTCGAGAGTTCGTGATTCTGCCTAGCCGTTTGCCCGCAACATGACGTGCGGGTTGGCGCTTTCCATCCACTTTTTGATGCGGTTGGCATCGCCGACGCGTGTGCTTCTGCCCCATGAATCAAGCAGCACGATGATGACCGGACGATGATTGATAGTAGCTTGCATGACCAGACAACGACCGGCTTCGTTGATAAACCCGGTCTTGCTCAGGCCAATTTCCCAAGAGGCATTCCTGACCAAGGGATTGGTATTGCTAAAGCGTAGTGCG
>JANYHX010000045.1 GCA_025362155.1 Gallionella sp.
TGCCGGCCTTCCATCTTGGGAAACTGTTCCACTACGCCATGTTCGACCAGATCTGCTCTAACCCGCTCAATCAAACGCATACCGATTTCCTGGTGAGCCATTTCACGCCCGCGAAAACGCAATGTGACTTTAGTTTTATCGCCATCTTCCAAAAACTTGATCAAGTTGCGCAACTTGATGTTGTAATCTCCATCGTCGGTATTGGGACGAAATTTGATTTCCTTGATCTGCACCTGTTTTTGCTTGAGCTTGGCTTCATGAAGCTTCTTGCTTTCGGCATATTTGAATTTGCCGATATCCATGATGCGGCATACCGGCGGATCCGCCATCGGCGAAATCTCTACCAAATCCAACTCTGCTTCATCTGCCAAACGTAATGCTTCTGCGATGGCAACAATCCCGAGGGGCTCTTTTTCCACACCAATGAGTCGCACCTGCGGTGCTGTGATCATCTCATTCATGCGCTGCGATTTGTCTTGTGCTATTGCAATATCTCCACTTAAAGGATATCTCTCAAAATCCAGATTTCATCCCAACTGCTGCGTTGCGTAAAAAATTTCTTGCTTACATATACAACATATGCGGCGCGGCGAAATTTTTCCCGCGCCTTGCATTTGGGCGAACTCTGAATTTTTAGAAATATCCTTAAACAATATATAAGCCGTGCTACCCGTTTTTGATTTCGGTCTGCAAACGCTGAAGCAAGGCTTCAAGCGTCATTTTTCCGAGATCTTCACCACTGCGGGTACGCACGGCCACCAAACTTCCGACAACTTCCTTATCACCCATAATTAGCTGATAAGGTAATTTCTGTAAGCTATGTTCTCGTATTTTATAGGTAATCTTCTCATTGCGCAAATCCAGTTGTATACGCAGTCCCGCGGCTCGCAATTTCTGCGCTACTTGCGTCACATATTCCTCTTGCGCCTGCGAGATATTCATCAGTACAAGCTGGATCGGTGACAGCCACAACGGGAACGCGCCGGCATGGTGTTCAATCAGGATGCCGATAAAGCGTTCCATCGAACCCAGGATGGCGCGATGCAACATCACCGGAGGTTTGCGGCTGTTGTCTTCATCGACGAACTCCGCACCCAAACGCACTGGTAAATTGAAATCCAGCTGTATCGTACCGCATTGCCACAAACGACCCAGACTGTCCTTTAAGGTGAATTCGACTTTAGGACCGTAGAACGCGCCTTCGCCCGGCTGGACATCATATGCCAAGCCGTTTTGCTTCAGGGCAGAAGCCAAGCCCGCTTCGGCCTTGTCCCAAGTCTCGTCCGAACCGACCCGCTTAACTGGGCGCGTGGATAGCTTCACCAGCACTTCGTTGAAACCAAAATCGCGATACACCTCGTTGAGCATCACAATGAACTTCGACACCTCGGGCTGCACCTGATCCTCGGTACAGAATATATGCGCATCGTCCTGGGTGAAGCCGCGCACCCGCATCAGACCATGCAACGAACCGGAGGTCTCGTTGCGATGACAGGAGCCGAATTCCGCCAATCGCAACGGCAGATCACGGTAGCTGTGCAAACCGTGATTGAAAATCTGCACATGCCCCGGACAATTCATCGGCTTCACCGCGTAATCGCGATTCTCCGACGCGGTGGTAAACATGTTGTCATGATAATTTTCCCAATGCCCGGACTTCTCCCACAGGGTACGATCCATGATGGTCGGGGTGCGCACTTCCTGGTAGTCATGCTCGCGAAACTTGCGGCGCATGTACTGCTCCACCTCCTGCCACAGCGTCCAACCCTTCGGATGCCAGAACACCATGCCGGGCGATGAGTCCTGCATATGGAACAATTCCAGTTGCTTGCCCAGTTTGCGGTGATCGCGTTTCTCAGCTTCCTCAAGCTGATGCAAATAGGCATCCAGTTCTTCCTTCTTCGCCCAAGCCGTGCCGTAGATGCGCTGTAGCATCTCGTTCTTCGAATCGCCGCGCCAATATGCTCCGGCCAGCTTCATCAGCTTGAAAACCTTGAGCTTGCCAGTCGACGGCACGTGCGGGCCCCGGCACAGATCAGTGAAATTGCCCTCGGTGTATAGCGATACATCTTCGCCCGCCGGAATGGAGGCGATAATCTCCGCCTTGTAATGCTCGTTGATATTCTTGAAGTAGCTCACCGCTTCATCACGAGGCAACACCTTGCGCGTCACCGGCAGATCCTGCTTGGCGAGTTCTGCCATGCGCTTCTCAATCGCTATCAAATCTTCCGGCGTAAACGGACGATGATAGGAAAAGTCGTAGAAAAATCCATGCTCAATCACCGGCCCTATCGTCACCTGTGCGTCAGGGAATAATTCCTTTACCGCATAAGCCAATAAATGCGCCGTTGAA
>JANYHX010000047.1 GCA_025362155.1 Gallionella sp.
TGTTCCAGCAAGTAAAGATAGTCAGTACGGCAACGTACATAGAAACCTATAGGTAAAACAGGAAAAATTATTGTTTGAATAATTGACACACAGAATTAGTGAGCCGTTTGCAACCATTCAATCAACGCATCCTGCGCGGCTGGAGCCAAGGCGGCATTGGGATGATTGACGATAAACACCATAATCCACTGCTTGCCACTACGGGCTTTTACATACCCGGCAATGGATTTCACGCCTTGCAGCGAGCCGGTCTTGAGATGGGCATATCCCGCGATGCCGTTATCCTTGAAACGTTTTTTCACCGTGCCGTCCATGCCCAGTATGGGTAACGAAGCGGCCAATTCGGCATAAAATGGACTGCGCGTGGCATGCTGCAATAACTCAGCAAGATGCAGTGCGCTGATACGTTCCTTGCGCGATAAACCCGCACCATTTTCCAGCACCAATTCCGGAAATTGCAGGTGTTGTGTTTTCAGCCATTGCTGCATGGCAGCAATGCTGCCTGTGATATTGGCTCCGGGAGGATACTCTCGGCGTGGCGTGGCGTCTGAAGATAATGTGGATTCCGTAGTGAGCTTGCTCGATGGCGCTTTCTCTGTCTTTGTATTATTCCCTGCGGGTGGGCGAGTCGCATCCAAGGCGCCTGCTAAATCCGCGTCTGCGCTTTCCCCTTCTGGTTCTACAGCAAGGGCAGATTCACTGAGTGTTTGCAGCGGCGAAAGATCGCCACCTTGATCTTTATTTTCAGTTGGCAATACTTTCTGTGCAGGTCGGGAAGCTCTGCCTGTCTCAACATTTCCGGCATTTTTAGCCATGTCTACCGTCCCCAATGTGAGGAATAATTGCCGCGCCATGGTGTTGTTGCTGAATTTATTGATGTCGCGTATCACTTCCGATAAGGGCGGCGAAATATATTTGGCAAAAGGGATTTGATCTGGGGACACCATTCCTGAATGAACCTTGCCTTGAATGGTGCCGCCCAGCTCTTGCCATAACGCGCTGAAGACCGCGAAAAAATACTCCTCTTGCGGTAGCAGCGAAAAATAATCATCAATCTCACCGCATATTTCTGGAATGGTTCCTTCCAGAATGATATCGTGGCCATCCAAATGCGCTTGGTAAGCGTCCTTACCATGGCAATCCAATGTGGCCGTAGTGGTGATGTGATTATGCAGCGTGTAACCAGCCAGGGGGGGGTCAAGTAGCGCAATGGTGTTGTGGCCATCGGGAATCAGATGCAAATGCATTGCGTTAAAATTGAGTAATAGCGCGTTCGTCCCAACGTTATAAGCACGGCTGGGGTCATGATCGAATTCTGCAGGATCGTTGTGCACAGTTTCAAAAAAACTGTGATCCAGCACAATATCCCCGCGTATGTCGCGCAACCCGCGCTGCCGCAATTCGCGCAACCACATCCAGAATTGTTCTACGGTAAGCTTGGGGTCGCCATATCCCTTGAACACCAGATCGCCTTGCAACACACCCTTCTCCAGCTTACCGTTGAGATACGCCTCGGTTTTCCAGCGATAGGCCGGGCCTAACGTTTCCAGCGCGGCGAAAGTGGTGAGTAACTTCATCGTAGACGCCGGATTCATCGCCTGCTGTCCATTCAAGCTGAGGATAGGCGTATTGCCATGCTCTTCCTGCACCACAATAGCGACAGCGGATAGCGGAATCCGCGCATGTTTGAGCGCCGCGCTGACAGCCGGGGGCAAAGTAGCTGCTAACCCGTTGCCAGAAAACAGACTGGAAAAAAACACTGCGAGGAAAAAATTCCGCATGACTTAACTCAGGTGATTGACGATATGCAAAGTACGGTTGACCAGAAAATCCATTTCTGAATGATCAATTATATACGGCGGCATGAAATATATTGTGTTGCCGATTGGGCGCAACAACAATTCATTTTCCAGCGCGAGCGCGAAACATTGCTGGGCAAAATTGCGCTGCTTCGTTTCCACTTCAAATGCCCAGATCATACCGGTGTTGCGCCAATTTCTGACTGCGCGATGCTCGCGCAATGGCCGGGCGATTTGATTTAAATAGGCCGCCTTGTCACGGTTGGTGGCAAGCACATTATCCTGCGCAAAAATATCCAGCGTGGCGAGTGCCGCACGACAGGCCAAAGGATTGCCGCTATAGGAATGGGAATGCAAAAACCCCTTTGCCATTTCATCTTCATAAAATGCCTGGTAAATTTTATCGGTAGTCATAACCACTGACAGTGGCAGATAACCGCCGGTAATCCCTTTGGACAGCAGCAGAAAGTCGGGGGAAATCCCCCGCGCCCCTTCCAATTGCCCCCTCGCTGACGCTTCCCCCCCGGAGGGAGGAAGGGCGATGGTTCCTTCCCCTTCAAGGGGAAGGTTAGGATAGGGATGGGTCGGAGCTTGCTCGCAGGCGAACATCGTGCCGGTGCGTCCCATACCCATCGCAATTTCATCCGCGATTAAATGCACCTCATATTTATCGCAAAGCTGCCGCGCGCGCCGCAAATAAATCGGGTGATACATCGCCATGCCAGCTGCGCCCTGTACCAGCGGCTCGATAATAAACGAGGCCAGTTGCGCACGATGCTGTTGCAAATGTTGCTCGAGAGCGTGCGCGCAACGCAACGCATAGGCCTCGGCACTTTCTCCGGCTGCGGCTTTGCGCCAGTCGGGGCTGGGCACCGTGGCCTGCTGCTGGATCAACGCGCCATACGCACTGCGAAATAGCGCGACATCCGTCACCGACAACGCGCCCAGTGTTTCGCCGTGATAGCTGTTTTCCAGGCTGATGAATTGGGTCTTGCCCGGCTGGCCGCTATTGCGCCAATAATGCGCGCTCATTTTCAACGCGATCTCGGTGGCCGACGCGCCATCTGAAGCATAAAAGCAATGTCCCAATCCAGCTGGAGCCAACGTACGCAATCGTTCCGAAAGCTGCACCACCGGCTCGTGGGTAAAGCCCGACAACATCACATGTTCGAGCTTATCCAGTTGATCGTGCAATGCCGCATTGATGCGCGGATTGCAATGGCCAAATAGATTCACCCACCACGAGCTGACCGCATCCAGATAGCGTTTCCCTTCCATGTCATACAGCCATGCCCCGCTGCCTCCCGCAATTGGCACCAGCGGAAATTTTTCGTAGTGTTTCATCTGCGAGCAGGGGTGCCACACTGCCGCCAAGCTACGGGCAATCAGGTCGCTGTTATTTTTTGATGTGGATTGCATGCGTAAATCATAACCCACGGCTTTTCGCCGTGTGGTATTACTTGGAATCAGATGCGCTGGCTTGTGCCAGGTTGCTGCTCGCCGCAGGCACAACTGCGCCACGCTTTAGCTTCATCAAGCGCTGCACCCCGTCATCCACATAGGTGAACAGCACCGGGATGACGAGCAAGCTCAGGAAGGTCGAAGTAATCAAGCCACCAATTACTACAATTGCCATCGGCGCGCGGAAGCTCGAATCCACACCAATACCGAGCGCAATCGGCAGCATACCGGCACCCATGGCCAGGGTAGTCATAATGATAGGGCGGGCGCGTTTGTGACAAGCATCCAGCAGCGCTTCGGCACGCGGCAAGCCATGCTCGCGCCGCGCCATAATGGCATATTCCACCAACAGGATGGAATTTTTGGTGGCGATGCCCATCAGCATGATCAGACCTATCATTGAAGGCATGGAGATCGCCGTCTGCGTGATAAACAACGCCAGAAATGCCCCCGGGATCGACAGCACCAATGCAGCCAATATCGTCACGGGCTGCACAAAATCCTTGAATAACAGCACCAGCACAATGTAAATGCACAGTACCCCCGTCAGCATAGCCAGGCCAAAGCTGGCAAATAATTCCGCCATCGCCTCGGCATCCCCTACGCTAGCTTGAATAACCCCCGGCGGCAAATTACGCATACTGGGCAATGCCAGTACCTGCTTTTGTACCGCGCCCAAAGGCTGCTGGTTTAATTCGATATCGAAATTGATATTGCGCAGGCGGTCATAACGGTCAATTTCTGCGGGTCCACTTTCGATTGAAAGAGTAGCTACATTGCCCAGCATCACCAGCCCGCGCGCGCCCGGCACGGCCAGATGCGCCAGCAAGTCAGGATCGGTACGTGCATTGGCGGCAAGTTCCACTACCATCGGAATTTGGCGTTGCGACAAATTAAGTTTGGCCAGGCTTTGACTGTAATCGCCCGCGGTGGCGATACGCAACGTATCGGCAATGGCGGCAGAGGTTACACCCAGATCGGCGGCGCGGGCAAAATCAGGGCGCACAATCAGTTCGGGACGCACCAGGCTGGAACTGGAAGTGACATTGCCTATGCCGGGGATGGTGCGCAACTCACGTTCCACCTGACGCGCATGTTGCGCCAGCACACGGCCATCTTCCCCGGCCAGCACCAGCACATATTTTTCATTGGAACTGCCGAAACCCACCTTGACTCGCGCGCCGGGTAATTCGACAAGTGCATCACGCAACTGTGCTTCGATGGCCTGCTTTTTTAAACCGGGACGCTCACCACGCGGCGTCATATTGATGGTCAGCGTAGCGGTGCGTACCTCGACCGCTCCACGCGCCGAAAAAGGGTCACCGCCAGTATTACCGGCACCTATGGCTGTGTAAACCAGTTTCACATGCGGATTTTTTTGCACGATTTCGCGCGCCTGTTCAGCGGCCGCATAGGTTTGCTGGAAAGTACTACCGGGTGGCAGCGTGATCGTCACCTGGGTTTTCGATAAATTATCAGGCGGAATAAAGCCGGTAGGCAGCAGCGGCACGAGCGCAAATGCGCCGATCACAAATGCCAGAGTGGCAAGAATGGTGCGCACACGGTGCTTCAGGCAACCGGCTACCAGGCGCATGTAGAGTTTCATCCAGGCCGGTTCGTGATATTCGCGCTCAGGGACTTTCAAAATATAGGCCGCCATCATCGGCGTAAGCATGCGTGCCACTACCAGCGAGAAAAATACTGCGATGGCGGCCGTCCAGCCAAAGTGCACGAAAAATTTCCCCGGCACGCCGGCCATGAAGGCCGTCGGCAGGAACACCGCGATCAGCGTGAAAGTGGTGGCGATGACCGCCAGGCCGATCTCGTCGGCAGCTTCCATGGCTGCCTGGAACGGGGTTTTGCCCATGCGTAAATGACGCATGATATTTTCGATTTCGACGATGGCATCATCCACCAGAATCCCCACCACCAGCGACATCGACAACAGCGTAACGACATTGATGGTAAAGCCGAACAGATGCATGGCTGCGAAGGTCGGAATAATCGACAACGGCAACGCGACGGCAGCGACGAAGGTGGCGCGCCGGTCACGCAGGAACAGCCACACCACAATCACTGCAAGGACAGCACCTTCGAACAGCAGCATCATCGAGCCGGTATAATTTTCCTGTACCGGATCCACAAAATTGAAGGCTTCGGTGACCGTAATTTCTGGGTGTTCAGCCTTCAG
>JANYHX010000142.1 GCA_025362155.1 Gallionella sp.
ATTTGCGTAAACCAGAAAAATAAGAAAAACTGTTACCCATGTCTCCGAACGAGTGTTACCTATGTCTCCAGTCTATACAGCGACGCAAGAAAAAGTGACTAGCTGCCGGGCAACCCCCGGCGGTTTTGTTTCCAGCCATTCATCCTTCGATACACCGCGCTATGCGCAGCACTCAGGACGAACGGCCTTATAATGCACATCCATGTACACCCCCAAACATTTTGAAGAGCCGCGTATCGAGGTCATGCGCGAGCTGATGCGTGCGCGACCGCTGGCGACGCTGGTCACGCTGTCTTCCGGCAAACTCAATGCGAATCACATTCCGTTACACCTGATCGATCAACCCGCGCCGTTCGGCACCTTGCGCGGTCACGTGGCACGCGCCAATCCGCTGTGGAGCGATTACGCAAAAGACATCGAGGTGCTTGCAATATTCCACGGCCCGGACAGCTACATCACGCCGAGCTGGTATGCCACAAAACAGGAAACCGGCAAGGTCGTCCCCACATGGAACTACGCCGTCGTGCATACTTATGGCACGCTGCGCATCATCGACGATGCGGCCTGGCTACGCGCCCAGCTCGAAGCACTCACCGATCATAATGAAGCAAATTTCTCCAAGCCGTGGACGGTAGCGGACGCGCCGCATGAGTACACCGAAAAATTGATAGGCAGCATTGTCGGCATCGAGATCGTCATCACCAAGCTGTCCGGCAAATGGAAAGTGAGCCAGAACCAACCTGCGCAAAATCAGGCAAGTGTCATTGCAGGGCTGAACCACAGCGGGATGCGCGATGCAACAGCGATGGCCGCCCTGGTTGCAACGGGTGCAAAAAAATAATATTACCGTATATTTTTGGTCGGGTATCTTTAAGAACCAAGCCTCCCCCCTGTAAGTCTTCCCTGATTTATCAGGCTTTTTCTGTGCCCTTGAAATGTCCCCGAACCCCACCCATATATGAACCGGAAAGAGCTTGCCATCCGGGATTTTTAGGCGCACGATAATCACCCTTTTAATATTTGTGGGAATATATTTTCAGCGCATTTCGGTTCGACTTTTTACAAGGAGAACATCATGAAAATTGAAGAAGTACGCACCATTGCCAAGCAGCACAGCATCAAGCCTAATCACCTTTCCAAATCCGAACTGATCAAGACGATCCAAACCGGGGAAGGCAATTTCAATTGTTTCGCCACCGCCTATAGCGGCGAATGCGATCAGGTGAATTGCATCTGGCGCGAGGATTGTTTTGACGCAGCCACACATTAAGGAGAGTTATCATGAACTTAGTCAAATGGGATCCATTCACAGAACTGGAAGATGTATCGAATCATCTGAATCGTATCTTCAAAAGATTCCCGGTCCGTACTGAACCGGATCGCGAGTTATTGACCATGGCCGACTGGACGCCCACCGTCGACATTACCGAGACCGATGCCGCATATCTGATCAAAGGCGAGATTCCCGGTGTGAACAAGGAAGACGTCAAAATCACTATCGAGGACGGCATGGTCACGATGCGCGGCGAACGCAAGATGGAGAAGGAAGAGAAGAACAAGGAGTTCCACCGCATCGAGCGTTCCTACGGCAGCTTTATGCGCAGCTTCCGGGTACCGGACGATGTCGACGAGGCCGCAGTCAAAGCCGAATTCAAGGACGGCATGATCAACGTCACGCTGCCCAAGTCTGCGAAGGCCAAAAGCAAAGCGATCAATGTATCGGTAACCTGAATCATCGGCATGCCCCGTGACACGGGGCATGCCGCTAACAGGAGGCTATCATGACCAATCAATCACACCCTGCCGGTTTTCATCCCATCCGCCGCGACCGGCTGCCGCTGGAAACGGTAATGGACAGCTACAAAGCGAAGGGGAAATTTTCCGAGCCGACGGTCTGTCCGGACTGTGGCGCAGTGTTCCATGCCGGCCGCTGGCAATGGCTGGAAAAACCGAAGGATGCACATCTGGAAGTCTGCCCGGCTTGCCATCGCGTGCGGGATCATTTCCCGGCCGGCTACGTGTTAGTGAGCGGAGAGTTTTTCGCAAAGCACGAACAGGAGATCCTGCAACTGATACGTCATCGGGAAGCGCAGGAAAAAGCGGAGCACCCGTTGCAGCGCATCATGGCCATCGAGAAGACGAAACATGGCACCGAGGTGACCACCACTGATGTCCATCTGGCGCGCGGCATCGGCGAGGCGTTGCATCATGCCTATCAAGGCGAACTGGAATTTCACTACAATTCGGACCAGAACCGGCTGCGTGTCAGCTGGATCCGGTAAAGATTATTTGTCGTTAAGGTGGGCTGACAAACCTTCCGCAGGTTCACCGGTATCCGGGTCTATCCAGCCGGAGATGCCGATCTCTTCTTCGGCCTCCTCCAGCGACTCGCCTTCTTCATAGTTACTGTCGCCCTTGTATTGCATGTCCTGCACCGCCTCAAGCAGCGTGGGGAAAGGACCGTATAATCTGTCGGTGAGTTTGTCCTGCCAATAAAAACCATCCGGGCGTTCTATCATCCGGGTTTCGTCATAGTCCGGCGGGGTTGGCGGGATGGGCGTAGTGTTGGTCATGATCATCTCCTGCTGTAACCAGCCACTTGGTCGCCGTCTATTGGCGGCCTAGTGGCATGGCTGGTTGTTTCATCAGTGCATGCAGACATACTTCATGTGAGTATCATACATCCAGCGAAAGGCAACTGCATAATGGTTTCGCTTTTTCATTTTTATAATTTGATGAAATTTTCCCGGTAATACTTCATCTCGCTGATAGACTCATAGATATCGGCCAAAGCCTCATGCTTGCCGTGTTTTTTGACTCCCTGCGCCATTTCAGGCTTCCAGCGTTTGGCCAGCTCCTTGAGGGTGCTCACATCCAGATTACGATAGTGAAAATAGTCTTCAAGCTTCGGCATCCAGCGCGCCAGGAAACGGCGATCCTGACAGATGGAGTTACCGCACATCGGCGAAGTGCGGGCCGGCACGTACTCCTTGAGGAATTCCAGCATCTGCGTTTCCGCCGCCGCCTCGTCCAGCGTGGAGGCTTTCACTTTATCGATCAAGCCGGATTTGGCATGGGTGGCCTTGTTCCACGCATCCATGCCATCCAGCACGCTGTCCGGCTGATGCAACACCAAGACTGGCGCTTCGGCGACAGTTTCCAGATCATTATCGGTAATCACCAGCGCGACTTCGATCACGCGGTCGGCATCCGGGCTCAAACCGGTCATTTCCATGTCTATCCAGATAAGGTAGTTTTGATTTTGTGCCATAATTCGCCAAACAGCTGTTGAAAACCTTGTTGGATTATTGAACGTCCAGACGCGTATTGTGTCACAACCGCACCCCTTGCGAACACTGAATAATTATCCTATGACCGCCACGCAATTCACCTTGATTTTCATTGCCACTCTGGCATTGACCACACTTGCCAGGTTGTGGCTGGCACGCCGGCATCTTGCGCACATTGCCGCGCATCGTGCCGAGGTTCCCGCCGCATTCCGCGAAAAGATCCGGCTTGAAGATCACCAGAAAGCCGCCGACTACACCACCGCAAAAACGCGGCTCGGAATGCTGAGCGTCCTGTTCGATGCCGCGCTGCTGCTGGCATTTACGCTGGGAGGCGGCATCCAGTTCATCGCCAGCATCTGCAATGCATGGTTCAGCGCGCCGCTTGCACAAGGGATGGCCGCCATCGTCGTGGTGCTGCTGCTCTCAACGCTGCTGGAAGCCCCGTTCAACTTGTATCAGACCTTCGTCATCGAAGCGCGTTTCGGTTTCAACAAAATGACCTTCGCGCTGTACATAATGGACGCGCTGAAAGGGTTGCTGATCGGCGCTGCCCTCGGCCTGCCGCTGCTGTTCAGCGTATTGTGGCTGATGGAACGCATGGGCATCCACTGGTGGCTGTACGTTTGGCTGGTGTGGGTGGTATTCAGTTTGCTGATCCTGTTCATCTACCCGTCGTTCATCGCGCCGCTGTTCAACAAATTCACGCCGATGCAGAATGAAGCGATGCAGGCACGCATCGAAGCCTTGCTCGCCCGCTGTGGATTCACCGCGCAGGGCCTGTTCGTGATGGACGGCTCGAAGCGCAGCGCGCACGGCAATGCCTACTTCACCGGCTTCGGCAAGACCAAACGCATCGTATTTTTCGACACGCTGCTGGAACACTTGAACATCAGTGAAATCGAGGCGATATTGGCGCATGAGCTCGGCCACTTCAAACGCCGCCATGTGATCAAGCGCATTGCGGTGACCTTCGCCATGAGCCTGGGATTTTTGTGGTTGCTCGGCCTGCTGATGCAGACCACCTGGTTCTATCAAGGCCTGGGGATAAACACTCCGTCAACCGCGCTTGCGCTGCTGTTATTTTTCCTGACTCTGCCGATATTCAGCTTTTTGCTCAGTCCGATCATGTCAGCCTATTCGCGCAAACATGAATTCGAGGCAGACACCTACGCGGCCAGACAAACCGCTGCGGGCGATCTGGTCAATGCGCTGGTCAAGCTGTATCAGGATAACGCATCGACACTGACACCCGACCCGCTGTATTCTACGTTCTACGATTCGCACCCGCCGGCCATGGTGCGCATCGCGCACTTGCAAGCCGCACATCTTCAAACCTAAAGAGGAAAACATCATGAAACTGATATCCGCATTGATTTTGTTGTGTACCGCAACGGCCGCATTGGCTGATCCTTTTCCAACCGGCAATGCGCTGGCTGGACAGAAATTGTTCGTGAAATACGATTGCAACCAGTGCCATAACAAAATCATGAAGGGTGATGGCAACAAGATATTCACCCGCATCGATCGCAAGAGAAACACTCCCGAAGGGCTGATCGAGCAGATCGGCATGTGCGGCGGCAATGTCGATGTACACTTCACCCCGCAGGAAACACAGTATCTTGCTGCATACCTCAACCGTTTTTACAAATTCAAGTGAGCAATGCCATGAATGCAACATGTGACCTGACCAACAAGCGATGCAAACCCTGTGAAGGCGGCACGCCTCCGCTCACGCAAGCGGGAGCAGACAAGCTGATGAAACAGCTCGAGGGCTGGCAGCGGTTCGATCACCTGATCGGCAAGACCTACCATTTCAAGAATTACTACGAGACCATCGCGTTCGTGAACGCGATCGCATGGATGTCCCACCGCGAGGATCATCACCCGGAACTCACCGTAGGCTATAACAGCTGCAATGTGGAATACACCACCCACGCGATCCACGGCCTGTCGGAAAACGATTTCATCTGCGCCGCGAAAGTGGACACCTTATTCAACCTTTGAACGGACTGTTACACGGCCAGGTCATCGCGGCGTTTGGCCGCCAGTATCTGGTGCGCCTTGTTGACGGCAGCGAAATATCCAGTTTGACTCGCGGCAAGAAAAGCGAAGTGGCGTGCGGTGATATGGTGGAGGTCAAACGCACGGGAAACTCTTCGACCATGCTCAGGACAGGTGGACAAGGCGTGATCGAACGCATCGCTCCGCGCCGCTCGCTGCTGCATCGCTCCGATGCATTCCGCGAAAAAATCATCGCCGCGAACGTCACACAGATCATTATCGTGG
>JANYHX010000147.1 GCA_025362155.1 Gallionella sp.
ACGCCTAAACCTCTGCTGAAAGTCGGCGGGAAATCCCTGATCGTCTGGCATATTGAAAATCTGGTACGCGCGGGGATAGATGAAATTGTGATCAATCACGCCCACCTGGGTGCGCAGATCGAAATTGCATTAGGTGACGGCACTCGGTTCGGCGCGCACATTCTGTATTCTCCCGAGGCCAAGGCACTGGAAACCGCAGGCGGCATTGCCTATGCCTTGCGGCTGCTGGGTGATGAACCCTTCGCAGTGATCAATAGTGATATTTTCTGCGACTACGATTTTGCCCAACTGCGCGTACGAGCCGCCGCGCTAAAAGCTCAAGGCGATGCCGCACATTTGGTGCTGGTGAGCAATCCGGTGCAACATCCCAACGGCGACTTCGGTTTTCAGCAGCAACGTGTCACGGCCAACCCGCCTCAATTGACCTTCAGCGGTATCGGCATTTATCAACCGGCTTTATTTCAGGAAATATCACGGGGCAGTACGGCTCCGTTGGCTCCATTACTGCGCGCGCAAATCGCATTGGGCAAAGTTAGCGGCGAGCACCATCAAGGCTTATGGGCGGATGTTGGCACACCACAACGTCTGGTCGAACTCGACAGCCAGGTTTGTGCATTGCAAAAAGCGTCCCATACACTGCACAATACGCCATGACTATCCCGACCATTTATAAGCAACGCCGTGCCCGTCTGCTGACGCAAATGCAGCAGGGTATCGCCATCATCCCCACTGCGCAGGAGGTGTTGCGTAATGCCGACACCCATTATGGCTACCGCTACGACAGCAATTTTTATTATCTAACTGGCTTTATCGAGCCGGAAGCAGTGCTGGTACTGATCGCCGGTGAATCCACCAAAACAATTTTATTTTGCCGCGAAAAGAATCTGGAACGCGAAATCTGGGATGGTCACCGCTTTGGTCCTGCTGCCGCGCAAGAGCAGTTTGGTTTTGATATGGCTTATCCCATCGCTCAACTGGATGAAAAACTGATCGAGCTAATGGGCAATCAACCCGCGCTGTTTTATCCCTTGGGCAGCGATGCCGCATGGGATCAACGCCTCCTCAAGTTGCGCAATGCGGTGCAAGAAAAAGTTCGCAGCGGTATCCACGCCCCGGAAGAGATTCGCGACGTACGCGCTCTGCTCAACGAGATGCGCTTGTTCAAGGATGCACACGAACTGGACATTATGCGCCGCGCCGCAGTGATATCCACGACAGCCCATAAACGCGCAATGCAATTTACCCGCCGCGAACAATTCGAATATCAGGTTGAAGCGGAACTGCTGCATGAGTTCTGTAGCCATGGCGCACGTAATCCTGCTTATACTTCCATCGTTGCGGGTGGCGCGAATGCCTGCGTGCTGCACTATGTGGGGAACAACGCCAAACTCAAGGATGGTGATCTACTGCTGATCGACGCGGGCTGTGAGTTGGATGGCTATGCCTCCGACATTACGCGCACTTTCCCCATTAATGGCAAATTCAGCACCGCGCAAAAGGACGTGTATGAGATCGTGCTGGCTGCGCAAGACGCTGCGATTGCCGCAGCAAAACCAAAGCAACCCTGGGACGCCCCGCACACTGCAGCACTGCGCGTGTTGGCGCAAGGTTTCATCGACCTCAAGCTGTGCCGCGGCAGCGTGGATGCCGTGCTGGAAAGCGAAAGTTATAAAAAATTCTACATGCATCGCACCGGCCACTGGCTGGGCATGGATGTGCATGATGTTGGCGATTACAAAATCGACAACAACTGGCGGGCGCTGCAACCCGGTATGGTAATGACCGTCGAACCTGGCTGTTACATACGCCCCGCCGATGATGTGCCGCCCGCGTTGTGGAATATCGGCATCCGCATCGAAGATGATGTAGTGATCACGGCAAAAGACAATGAAGTGTTGACCGATGCCGCGCCAAAAACGGTGGCGGATATCGAAGAACTGATGCGACAAAATTGACACTAATCAATTCAGCCCATTCGTCACGACGGTTCATTTAACAAAGGCCTTTCGCCCACCTTATGACCAGCGAATATGACATAGCCATTATTGGCGGCGGGCCGGTTGGGGCCACTCTGGCGCTTGCCTTGCGCGGCAGTAAGCTGAAGGTCTGTGTGCTGGAAGCGCGCCCGGCGCACTCTGCCCGCAACGATGCACGCGCATTGGCCTTGTCCTATGGCAGCCGTTTGATACTTTCCCGTCTGGCGGTATGGGATGCATTGCAGAATGTGTCTTCTATACAGACTATTCATATTTCGCAACAGCATAGTTTTGGTCGCACGGTGTTGCGTGCCGCCGAGATGAAAGTGCCGGAACTCGGCTATGTACTGCCCTACGCAGCCCTGCAGGATGCCTTAACTCATGCGCTACAAAATAGCAGTGTTAAATCCATTTACAGCGCGCTCGCTACTGGCTTGAGTAACTCGGCTGACCATGCTGTGATCGGCTATCAGCAGGATGAGACGGCCTATACGCTGAGGGCACGTCTGGCAGTAGTAGCAGATGGCGGAAAATTATTATTGCAACAGTACCCACCCAAAACTCGTGACTATGACCAAAGTGCGCTTATAACCCACATCACCAGTGCGACACCGCAGGCTAAAACCGCATTTGAACGCTTTACCCCGCAAGGGCCCTTGGCATTATTACCTTTTCAGAATGGCTACGCGTTGGTGTGGACTGCGTCGCATCAAATCGCGCAAGAAATGTTGGCATGGAGCGACGTGAAATTTCTGAGCGAACTGCATCAACAGTTCGGTGATCGGGTTGGAGAATTTTTAACAGTGGGCGCGCGCGTTTGTTTTCCGCTTGGCCTGCAACGTGCGCCGCAACAAACTCCCATGCCACACACCGTATTGATCGGCAATGCCGCGCAAACCTTGCATCCGGTAGCCGGTCAGGGTTTTAATATTGGTCTACGCGATGCGTGGGAGCTGGCGCAGAGAATTCTGGATACTGTACCTGAGAAGTTAGGCAGCGAGGAAATGCTTGCCGCTTACCGCCTGCATCGCCGCATTGACCGCGAAGGAGGAATTCAATTTACTGATGGCCTGGTGCGGCTGTTCTCCAATGATTTGCCCCTGCTGAGCGCGGGTCGTGCCGTTGCATTGACCCTTCTGGACTGCCTGCCGTTCGCCAAACGTTTTGTCGCAAAACGTATGATGTTTGGGGTAAATGGCTAGAATCTATGCTTACAAGCAGAAGATTCCACCTACAATTTCAATTGTCTTGGGCACATAAGCCTAGCGTGCAACTGGTCCTGAAATCTTGCTGTGCTGCCGTGAAATCTCCCAGCGCGCGATAGGTCAAGGCGCGTCCATTATAAGAATTAGGATTGCTCTCATTAAGCGCAATAGCTCTATCATAATCACGCAATGCTTCTTGATATTTCCCTAATGAATAATATGCCGCAGCCCGATTGCCGTACATAAAATCGTAAGGATGTGCGGCAATGGCCTTATTGAAATCGGCAATCGCTTCGTCATAGCGTTTGAGCTGTCCCAATTCTGTGCCACGGTTGAAATAAATACGCTCTACGCCATAGGCGTAAGGATTATTTCGCACCAGTTTTTCTGCATCGTCCCATAACAACAAAGAGGAGGAGAAGGTATGCAGCCGGTTGAGGGTCAGCGGAATTAACAGAACGCTTATAGTCCCGAGCAGTATGAAG